>CAYMBT010000190.1:0-5099 GCA_964388755.1 uncultured Pseudobdellovibrionaceae bacterium
ATTAATTTTAAGGTAAAATAAATACATTAAATACAGCTTTAAGAATTTTCATCCCGAAGAGGCAGGTAAGTGTATGGCCAAGTTGAGTCCCAGTGAAATGAATCCCAAAATTGAAATGCTCATTACAAAACTCAATGAAGTGATTGTTGATAAAAAACAAACCATCAAACTTTGTGTCACTTGTCTTTTTGCCGGCGGTCATTTTTTACTGGAAGACAGACCGGGTATGGGTAAAACCAGTTTAGTCAAAGCGATCTCAAAACTTTTAGGTCTGAGCGAACAGCGAATCCAATTTACCAATGATCTTTTACCTGCTGATATTTTAGGGACTTCTATTTTTAATAAGGACAATCAGACCTTTGTTTTTCACCGAGGCCCACTGTTTGCTAATTTTATTTTAGCTGACGAGCTCAATCGTGCCACGCCGAAAACCCAAAGTGCCTGTCTACAAGCCATGGAAGAAAAAAGAGTCTCTATTGATGGAAAGCTTTATGATTTACCAAGTCCATTTTTTTTAATCGCCACCCAAAACCCCCAAGAAAACATTGGGACATTTCCGCTGCCAGAGTCACAACTGGATCGTTTCTTAATGAAGCTTCAGCTAGGCTTTCCCAGTCGCGAGGCCGAAAAAGGCATTCTTAAAGGGCGCGATCGAAATCTTTGGATTCAAGAGTTAGAGAGTCTTTTTAATCCCGAAGAACTCAATCAATTGATCGCTGCCACTGATCAGGTGACAGTCTCTGATACGGCTCTAGATTATTTACAAGATATCATCGAAAAAAGTCGAACCCTTTCTTGGGGTTTATCACCCCGAGCCGCCCGTGATTTTAATAAAGCAGCAAAAGCCTATGCATTTATTGAAGGACGAAACTTTGTGATCCCAGAAGATTATCAAGCTGTTGGAGTCGCAGTCATGAACCATCGACTGCGAACACAAGATGATTTTGCGGACAAAAACCCCATTGAACTCAGCCAAGAGATTTTAAAGTCCGTACCGACACCATGAACAAACGCGAGAGAATTTATATTGTACCTACCGCTTACGGGCTGATGTACGGCTTTGGCATCTTTGTGAGCCTTATTGGCGGGGCTATTTATAATAATAATCTTGCGTTTATGCTTTGCTTTTTTTTAGTAGCACTTTTTTTAATCGGCATGGTTCAAACCCATAACAATATCAAGAAGCTTAATCTCGAAAAAATTCATTTTTTTCTCTCACCCAGCGAAGGCGACGGCCAAGGTGTGGTGTGGTTGAAGAGCAATAACTCTGAAGGGCATTCCCAAATCAGAGTACAGTGCTCTGATAACGATGATGAGATTGATTTTTTTGTGGACGAAATTTATAAAAAATCCCTTCATCAATACTATTTTACTTTTAAAACGGGATCGTGGGGGAAAAAACGTGTTAAAAAATTTCGATTATCCAGCCGTTATCCTTTTGGCCTTTTTTACACATGGAGAACCTACCAAGTTCCCACCGAATATCATATTTACCCCAGACCCAGTGGTGACGGCGAAATCGAGACCTTTGAAAAAGATGGGCCAGAGCAGGGGCTCAATCGCCAACAAAGTGGTTACGACTTTTCAGAGCACAAAAAATATCAAATGGGGGATTCACAAAAACATATTGATTGGAAGGCCTATGCCCGAGGTCGCCCACTGCTGACAAAAAAATTTAATGACGGCGAGCACATCACCTTTCGTATTGATTATAATGAAATGAAGGGAGGTACTGAAAGACGACTTCGACAAATTTCAAAATGGATCCATGATTTAGATCGTGATCAACTTTCATACTCTCTGAAACTTAAAAATAAAAAAATATCGGCTCAACATGGTGAAAAACATAAAGTTCTTTGTTTAAAAACTCTAGCAAGCTTTAGAGAGCTTAAATGAATATTCAACCCAATCGTTTCTTTCAGCTGAGTTTAATATTTTTAGTGGCGCTGAATTTTATTCCCCATTTTAGTGATTATACTATTCCCACTCTGGCTGTGGGTGGGCTGTGCTTAAGTTGGCGACTTCTTTACGAGTATCAAATTGTACCTCTTCCAAACTTTATTACAAAATTGGGTCTGGTGATGACGCTGACCTATCTTGTTTTTTTAAACTACGGTCAGCTGTTAGGCCTTGAGGCAGGTTCTGCATTATTGATTTGTGCAGTGGCTTTAAAGCTCATTGATCGAGTGGCTTATAGAGATGCCATGATTCTTTTATTTCTTAACTTTATGCTTCTTTTAGCCCGTTTCTTTGAATCCCAAACTTTAGGGATCACAATTTTTGCAGCCTTTGATCTTGTTGTGACCACAGCCCTTCTTGTTCAATTGCATAACGGCTCTCGCCTTAAATTTGATCTTATGACCTTGCTTAAAACTGGGTCAAAGCTGGTTTTACAGATTGCTCCTTTCATGATTTTACTCTTTTTTATTTTCCCCCGTTTTTCGACCCAGTTTATTAATATTCAAAATGCTAAAAAAACTCTTTCTGGTTTCAGTGATCATCTTGAACCAGGCTCCATTGCCAGTATTGCAAACTCTGATCAAGTGGCCTTTAGAGTTCGTTTTTTTGGGCCCACACCGTCGCCGACTGATCGTTACTGGCGCGGGTCAGTTCTATCAATTCAGGATGGGATGAAGTGGAGTCGAGGGTTAATTCTTCCTGATACTGAACGATTTCCAAGCCTGCAAAATGAAGATATGCTTGTTTATGAAGTTCTCATGGAGCCCCTTTTTAACCAATGGCTTTTTGTTTTAGACTTTCCCATCAAAATTGAACACAAAAGATTAGAGTTGCAAAAAATCACCCAAAGGGTCGAGGGTAATATTTTTCACCTCGGAAAAATTTATGACAAAAAATTTATTTATGATGCCTATTCGGCTCCAGAGATTCAGTCTCGCATGTCCGATGCGCTCAGAAAAAGTTATTTACAAGTGAACACTGAAACTGACCAGAGAGTCCTCTCTCTCGTGGCTCAAATTCGTGAGGGCGCAAAAGACTCAGAACAAATAGCATTAAGACTGATGAAGTTCTATCAAAAGCAGTTTCGCTATACTTTAGCTCCAGGTCCAATGAGCACAAACACTTTAGGTGAGTTTTTATTTGAGAAAAAACAAGGCTTCTGCGAGCATTTTGCCTCAAGCTTTGCCTCTCTTATGAGGCTCTCGGAAGTTCCTGCCCGAGTGGTGATTGGATTTCAAGGCGGAACAAAAAACAATCTCAGCGATTATTTTATGGTCACAGGACGTGATGCCCACGCTTGGACAGAAATTTGGTCAGACGAAAAAAACCAATGGCTCAGATTTGATCCTACGATCATGGTTTCACCCCTGCGTTTTGAAATAGGTGGAGAAGCCTATCATTCACTGACGGATGAGGATTTACTCTCATCTCTCAGCGGAGAAGATTATTTAAGTCGTTACTCTTCAGGTTGGCTTAAAAGTTCGCTTTTGATGGTGGATGCCATTTCGACCAACTGGAATTTGTTTTTACTCAGTTACGATCAGTCTGGACAAAAAAGTTTTTTTACCAAATTAGGGTTTGATGAGGTCAGCCAAAATCTACTTTTAAGTTTATCGCTCTTGATTCTGCTATTATTTTATTTGTGGGTGAGGGTTTCAAATCGCACCAAAGAGAAAAAAATCAGCCTCGCCCAAAAAGCTTATCTTAATTTTCAAAATAAAATGATCACGTTGGGGGTTGAAAAGGAATCTTGGGAGGGCCCAAGGGACTTCATGCTTCGCTGTCAAAATGCCGTTCCTGATAAAAAGACCCAGATCCAATCTTTTTCAAAGGCCTATATTGATTCAGAATACGCCTTACAGCCCCAGAGGGTTGATTTTAAAGCCCTTTTAAAACAACTCTAAGAGTTCCTTAAAATAGACCTTGTGATTTTGCCCAAGGGCCGCTAAATCCAAGCTATGACAACAAAAGCAGTGGTCCTTATCTCTGGCGGACTTGATTCTGTTTACAACCTCTACGAATCAAACAAAGTTTGGCCAGGTCAAGTCAGGGCCCTTTTTTTTAATTATGGCCAAAAAGCTTTTGAATCTGAAAAAAAAGCAGCTCACTTTTTTACCTCAGCACTTCAGATTCCACTAGAGACTCTCGACCTCTCTTCTATTTTTAAGTGGTCCGAAAATTCTTTAACCTCAATCCATCAAAGTATACCCACTGATCAAGTCAACATTGAAAGTGAACAGGCCTCTATCGAATCCGCTCGCCAAGTTTGGGTGGCTAACCGTAATGGTGTTCTTTTGAATGTGGCCGCGGCCTATGCTGAAAGCATTAACGCCCCCTATATTATCCCCGGTTTTAATCGCGAAGAAGCGGCAACCTTTGCCGACAATAGTGTCGAGTACATCCAAAAAATGAATGAGTGTTTTAAGCTCTCAACACGTAACCAAGTTGAAATCCGCTGTTTCTCGCAAGATATGAATAAAAACCAAATCATCTCCCATGCCCATGCTCTTGGGGCTGATCTTGAACAAATTTGGTCCTGCTACTTTTCTGCAGACAAAATGTGTGGAAATTGCGAGTCTTGCCAAAGGTTTTTAAGAGCCTTTGAATCTCTCAAAAAGGAGAAAAGTTTTTAATGCATACTCTATGGATCGAAGAAAAAATAAAATATGATGGAAGCCAACTCGCCCCTTTAAACAATTACCTTAAATTTGGAATCCTGGGTGACTCTATTGTAGCTTGGAACGGGCCTTGTGATGTGAGCCTTGATCATATGATGGATGGCGAAGACTTAAGGGTGAAAGCTCAAATTGCAGGTGACAATATGCTTCACTTTATTATCGAACTTTTTCAGTTTCCTCTTTCTAGTGCTGTGGCCCTGCAAAGATTAATGGGTGAAATTGTATTGCTTAAAATCAGACAATCCTCACCCCATGGACAAGAGCTTAAACGTTTTGGCGATGATATTTATTGGGGGCAAAAAAAGCTGAACATCAGCATTGCCACTCTTTCTCTGACCTCCTCACTGATTCACTTTGGAATTAACGTGACCAACGATGGAACCCCGGTTGAAACCTGCGCTTTGAGTGATTTTGGCATCACAGATCCTAAAAAATTTGCAGTGGACTATATGGATGCCTTTA
>CAYMBT010000190.1:5109-5491 GCA_964388755.1 uncultured Pseudobdellovibrionaceae bacterium
AAAGTCAGAACTTTTTAATTTCAACTCTTGGGTTTGCCACACAAGTTTTAGAGTTGATTTCATTCTCAGTAATGAATAGTCTGTGCCCATAAAAATTGAAGGAGAACTGAATGACGCCTAGAGTAAGAGAGATACTAAGCTGGTACGGTGCAGATAATCCCGGTGTTTTAACCAATATGGCCCGCGTTTTAAATCATGGCCGTCTTGCTGGAACTGGCAAAGTGGTTATTTTACCTGTGGACCAAGGTTTTGAACACGGCCCCGCTCGAAGTTTTGCTAAAAATCCTAATGGGTATGACCCTAGCTACCACGCCTCCCTGGCCGTTGAATCCGGTTGTAATGCCTACGCCGCTCCCCTTGGTTTTATCGAAGCCGTAGCCCG
>CAYMBT010000191.1:0-5476 GCA_964388755.1 uncultured Pseudobdellovibrionaceae bacterium
TTTTGTTTTTAAATAGTAAAAATGAAACTCCTCGAATTGGCCTTTGTTTAAAATTAATCGATGAATTAGCACGTCGTCATTTTTTGTTACAAGAAGATGATTACAATAATTTAAAAACCAGTGGTGGACTAGAGACGGGTACTTTTACCAAAAGTTTTGCATTTGAAAAAAATTATTTTAACCAAGAGCGCCTTGTTGGCATTGTACAAAAAACAACTCTCTTTTTACAGTGTCATCGCAAAACGGCTGAAGAGATTTTACGCCATTCACAAGTTGTTGAATTTAACCAAGGCGACAAACTCATTAAAATGGGCACTAAGTCCACGTCATTTTTTGTACTTTTATCAGGTTCAGTGGGTGTTTATAGGGGCTCGGAGTGTCTGGCTCAGCTTCAACCTTTAAGCGTTTTCGGTGAAAGTGCCGCCGTCTTTAATAAAGAAAGAAATGCCGATGTTGTGGCCAATGAATACTGTTTTGCTTTAAAAATTGATGCCAGCAAAATCGTTGATACCCACGACCCACAGAGTTTTGATGCGTTTAAGGGCTTAAAATCTCGCCTGATATTAAACCAAACTCTTTCAGCCAACCCTCTGTTTTCTGATGTTCCTACAGACGCACTACAACTTTTTATCTCTAAATGCCGGGTCGAAAAGTACTCGAAAGAACAAATGATTCTCACCCAAGGTGACACCAGCGGAGATTTTTACTTTATCCTGCAGGGTTCAGTAGCCATAATCAAAGACGGCCTCCCTGTAACAAGCCTTGCTGAAGGCGATCACTTTGGCGAAATTGCGGCCCTTTTCAAACAACCCAGAACCGCCAGCGTCATCACCGAATCAACGGCCACCTTTTTAGTCCTCAACCAACAAGCCCTTTTCGAAGTCCTTTGTTGCCACTTCAAATTGGCCATTACCATCGAAAAAATCGCAGAAGAAAGAAAAAACTCCACAAAAAACATCTTCGAACTCTTTGACGACGACGAAGACCAAAACCAACCCCTCTCCAAAGAAGCCTCACCAACCCTTGAAATCGACCCCGACTTCGTGGAAATCTCCCAATCCAATTTCGACCTGGAAGTCCACGACTTCTCCGAATACAGCGACGAAGAAGCTTCATAATAGCCCTTCCCATAGGGATAAGGCGAAAAAAACATCCAATCACCAAAATTTGAATCAACTCTTTAATACTTAAGGAGTGATTCTTGTTGATTTCTTACTTTTAAATTTTGGGGGGTCTTTAGTTTTGTGAACCTCTGGAGAGCGGATGCGCTCGCCGCAGGCGACTCCAGCGAGGGCAGGAGCCCGCGTTCACAAAGCTAAAGACCCCCCAAAATTTAAAAGTAAGAAATCAACAAGAATCACGAGTGGTGGGCATTATAAATTTTTCATAAGCTTGGGTCGTTTATTTTTTTTAACTTTAGCAGGGGATTTTAGGTTATAAGAAGGGCGTTTGAAGGTTTAAGTTTTTATAAAGGAGATTTGGTTATGAGAGGTTTGATTTTTGTTGGTTTGATATTTGTGAGTTTAAGTGGTTGGGCGACGATTGATAGTGAGGCGGATGTTTTTGTTCCGTATACGCCGTCGCAGGCTTCTAATGAGTTTTCTTATTTGGCTGAAAATTGGGGTGAAAAGTATACCAATGCTCAGATGTTTTGTTTGACGAGCTATATGTATATGGATCTTTATTCGTCGTCTTCTTTGCCAAAATATGAGTTTATGGTTGAGCCTTATAACATACCAACTTTTCCTAAAGAGTATGGGCCGGTGCAAATTAATCTTTTGGCCGATGGGATTATTAAAGTTCAAACTGATTGGGATAAATTTGATAAATATGTTCAGCTTAATCCTAAAGATTGGAATTCTCCCATGGTGCAAGAGCCTGAGTTTACCATTGATGTGAGTGGCTATGACCAGTCAACTAAAGCGGGGCGTTTACAGTCTATTGTTATGGCCAAGCTCGCTGTGATTTCACTTCATTATAATTTAGCGCAGTATGGAGCTCTTTTTCGTTTGAAGCTTGAAATTAAAGGATTACCGACTGACCAAAAAGAGTTTAAAAAAGAGGGATTTTCAACTGTGTTTGCTAAGACCCAGTATCCTTACTCTGGCCCAAGCCCCGTTGCTAAAGCTTTTTACGAAGAGCTATTAGCCAAAGACTTTTGCCCCGATACGTACAAAAAAGCAAAAAGCTTTTAATTATTAATTTTAAGTTGGATAGAATCTTAAAAAATGTCCTATTCATCATAATAATTTTATGGATAAAAAACAGAAAGACTATCGGCTTTGACTGGAACGGCCCTTTTTGGCGGGGGGCATAAGATTCATTTAAAAACTGTTTAATCTTTCCTTATCCCAAGTGGCTTAAGCACTTGATTAAGGCAAAAGATTTTACTTTCAAGAGGTTGATTGAAACAACTTGTGTTTCAGAATCAACTTTTAAAACTTGGAACTCTGCTTTTGAGCCAAAGTCATTAATACAAGCGAAAAAAATGACAAGAGCCATAGGTATATCAATTGAATATTTGGTTTTTTGGATACTAGGAAAAGGAAATCTTACCACTACGTAATGTTCTTACAAAAGTAACTATTCAGTGGCTGGTCTAAGTTGACAATAGAAGTCTCTTCGAATGGAAAGAAAAATATTATTACTTTTCATGTTTCTTGCCCCCAAAAAAAAGCTCTTTGAATCAATGGTAAAAAACTCAGCAAGCTGATGCACTTGTCTCATTTAAGACAGTGGAGTTGCAGGGTGGGTGATCAGAAAAACCAAAAAATCAGCTCATGTTAGAATAAAAATCTTTACCAAATCTATTTATTAATCCCAAATATTACCCCAGCGACGCATACCATAATTGATATCGGCCTGGCGCAATGGCGTGTGATATAATCTGACATTTTGCAGCTGACCTGAAAACGAGGTTCCGAGTCCAGGCTTTGCTCCAATATAGATTGTTTCATTATTCGATTTCAGTCCATCCGAAACTTCTTTTCGAATTTGTAAAGTTAAGCGATCTTCATTACTCAATTCTTCGTTGGCGTTGCGTGAAAAGATTTTAACAATAGAAGGGGCTGATTTAAAGCTGTAAATATGAAAGCCAATATCATAAGTCATATTTTTAGCGATCGGGTATGGACTGGTTGTAATTGTTGGAACCGATTTTTTATCATAGGTGACAACTTCTAATTTATTGCTAGAGTTAACACGTAAAATCCACGTACCAGGTCGTGAGGCAATGATCTGTGTTTTTCCATCCACACTTAGTTTCAAGGAGCCAGAAAGAGTAAAGTCTAATCGGTTAACATCAAACATGTAATTGAATTTTAATTTACTAAAACGATTGCTTGTCGTGTTCGGAAAAGTAAAGCTCACGGTTTTCTCTCTAGGTCCACCTTTTTTAAATCCAGGAATACTTCCTTCAGTTTTAACAACACCACCCTGCAAATCCTCTGTTATGATAGGCATCTGAGTGCTAGAAAGGTACCACTCTCGCAGCATTTCTCGCATCAAGAGACCTTGATCTTTATTGGATGCATAAATATCATCTTTAGCACTTTCTCTATTATAACCATTTTCAAAATAGAACAAACAGGGAGAGCAGCTGTGTGAACCGGCAGGTTCATCGGGCATTTCAGGCTCGACAACTAATTTCCAGGGACCCTGTCGCATGGCAAAACTCATCTTGTCAAAACCCTGAGTTATTTCGTTCCCACTGCTATCTTTGGGAAGGTGTTCACCTCTGGCTTTAAAGGCCCAATACTGGGGATGGTTTCGCACTAATGTAGAGGTTGGAGCTTTAATAAGCTGGGCAAAACTTTTACCCTGCAACCGAGACCCGTAGGAAGCATCAGCGGTCACACCTGCCAACTCAAGAATCGTTGGATATAAATCTAACAGTGATAAATTAGATCGGTTGATGGCCCGTGTTTGTTGATTTTTATATTTTACGATAAGGTGTTGTCGAATCCCGCCCTCATAGACGTCAGTTTTAAACCCTCGCAAATCGCGAGGGCTTGGTCCGGTCAAATCGATATTCCCATAAGCCCCATCGACCACACGAGTGTCTTTGGTGCCTCCGTTATCACTCGTAATCATTATAATTGTATTTTTTAGATAGGGATCATTTGAATTATTAATGAGATCCAAAACTTTGCCGATTCTATCGTCAGCTTGTTTAATAAGATACTCATACAACTTTCGTTTGTTGTTTTTTAAAAACGGATGGCTTACAGCTCCAGGGTTACTTGCTAAAAAGTTTAAATAGGAAGTTTTAAAAGGATCTGTATTAGGAATAAATGCCGGATCTGGCAAATGAGGGCCGTGAGGTGCGTTCAACCAGTGTTGAATATAAAATGGCTTGTTTGGAGTGTTTTTTTGGTGATAATTAATTCGATCAATTACGTTTTTTGCTGTGACATTGGTCAAATGCATACCTGGATAAGACTTCTTAGTTCCGTTCTCATCAACTTGGGGATTAAAATACCCGTTCGAAACCACGCCCTGGGATTCTTTGTAAAACGAAAATTTCTTAGCAATTGAAAAATCCGCTGATTTCGTCAGCTCTGGAGATGGCGAACCAGAGTGCCATTTACCTATAGTCGAAGTCAGATAACCACCTTTCTCGCTGAGTACCTCTGGAAAGGTTTTATCTTCTGAAGGAATTCCATAAACGGCATTTGATCCACAGACCCACAGGACCGAATAATCAACATGGGAATGGCCAGAAAGCATACTGATACGAGTGGGTGAACACATGGGGTTGACATAAAAGTGAGTAAAAAGTGTGGCTTTATTTTTAAACTGCGCTATTTTTGGAGCCAGTTTGGGGTCCAGCCAATCACCTTGTCCAGCATCATCAAGCATAATCATTAAAATATTAGGTCTTGTTAAAGCGGCGGAGGCCGCTGTGAAATCTTCGGACGAGGAGCTTCGCAATTGAGAGTCTACTTTTTCAAGGGCGTCGAGATCACCTTGGCAATTTTGAAAAGTAACCGCACCAATACCCATTGCAAAAATAACAGCCAACATTTTCCATTTCATAAAAACTCCTAGCGGGTGTACCGTGCAATTATTATATTTGACGATATCAAAAAACCAACAATATTAATTTAGCCAGGACTAAAGTGATACTTGATATTGAAAAATATTTAAAAATAATACAACTCAATTCCCAGAACTTAAAGAGGCCTCCACTTTTAAAAAAAACATTCACGCCTTCTATAGATTTAAGAGCTAGTGTTCAGGTAAAACAAAGCTATTCTCTAGATGAGTAAAAGCCCGGGATAAGGAAAGATTAAACAGTTTTTTATACATAAAATGTTATATTATTTTTTTCTTAATGGATCTGTTTAACATTTTTTAAAATTAGAGTTTACCAAGAAAGACCGAGGCCAAAACCGATGGCGGTGCGCTTTTGTTCGGTGACTTCTGAGAGTAGAAAATCCTGATTGACCCAAGCACTCAATTGCCAATCCTGATG
>CAYMBT010000192.1:0-4167 GCA_964388755.1 uncultured Pseudobdellovibrionaceae bacterium
CTTTTCGCTTTATTTAAACACGCTATTTTTGCGGAAAAGGGACTTGGTACTTTTTAGATGTTGAGTTGGCGGGCTTTGAGGCGCATTTCGCGGCGGGCGAGAGCGGCTCTTTGGCGGCGTTTTTCGTCGTCGGTGATGGCTTCGATAGGTGGGATGTTTGTGGGTTTGCCATTGATGTCTAGGGCGACAAAGGTGAGATAGGCACTGGCGGTGTGAAAGGTTTCTCCTGTTGTTGGATTTTCGGCGTCGACTCGAACGCCCACTTCCATTGAGGTTTTTCCGGTAAAATTAACGCTGGCTTTGAGGTTAACGACCCATCCTGTGTATACGGGAGCTACAAATTGCAAACCATCGATTTGAGCAGTCACAACTTGTTTTTGCGAATGTCGTTGGGCACAAATAGCAGCGGCGATATCGACCCATGACATGATCGTACCGCCGAATATTGTTCCGATAGAATTGGTATGAGAAGGAAGCACGAGCTCGGTCATTATCACTTTAGAAAGAGCGACCGGTCGTGCCTTCATACAAAAAGACTCTTAGAGACCAAAAACACCCATGCCGCCATTACCAGCGCCAGTTCCACCTGTACCAGTTCCTGCAGGAGGGTTGCTGTTAATGGTTGAAGAAACAGTGCTATTACCGGCAGGGATTGAATCAATACCGCTATTAGTCTGAGCAGTGCCCGTGTTATTGTTAATCTGTTGTGGGCTATTTGAACTTTCAACAAAACCCATATGTGGTAGGCACCATACAATTAGTTGAGCTCTCGACTTGACGTGCATCTTTTTATAGATATTGGTCAGGTGAAATTTAACTGTTTTTTCTGTAACAAACAGTCTATTGGCAACTTCCTTGTTGGAGAGCCCTTTTGAAACCAGCTCTGCCACTTCAGCTTCTCTATTGGACAAACCCTTTTGTATGAGGACATCTCTGAGCATCCTTGCTCCCTTCGTTAGTTTAGTGTTTCACTTCGGCTCAACGTCTATGTTTCGCCTCTATAAAAGTCTGACAAGGAGTAGGACTTTTTACAAGCCCCCAGATTTTTTTTTTTTAAAACTGGACTCAGTTTTTGAAAAAGTTCTGACAATTCCATAATAAATTGTTGGAGTCACTAAAATAAATTGTTTGGAAAAAGCACGACTAGACCTTTTAAAGCATCTGAAGGTCAGGACGCTCAAATTTCTCTTTCAGTGATTTCAGAATCTGTTCTGGGTTTTCACTATTTTTTGGTAACACACCGAATATATCATCGATTTGTCGGCCCCAAGTGTGCACTTTAGCCCAGCGAATTTCTAAATCATGCTGATAAAGGGCCTGAATAGCGGTCAGTAAAAGACCTTTTTTATCTTGAGCTCTAAAACTAAAGACCCATTCTTTGGGATCAGCCGAGATCAAATCAATCTGTGAGAACGAACAACTGACTATTGGGAAAGCAGAAATATTATGTAACAGTTGTTTGCGCAAAAGCGGCAGAGTCTTTTTTGTTTTTACACAAAACCAATCGTAAACACCCATCTCGTCATGGGTGTATATAAATGCCTGTCTTATATTACAACCCAAGTGAGTGAGCTTTTGGGTAAAAGAGAGCATCAAACCTTTTTCATCTTTGGCCTTATGAAACCTAATCCAAACTCGATTGTTTTTATCTTTAAGAACTAAAGGTTTAAGTTCTTTCTTTGAAAGGATGGCCACAAAATCTTGAATCAGAATTTTACTGGGGATCTCGTCAATCAGATTTCGATCGAGCTGCTCGATAAAATCAGGTGACACATCGATCAACCTTCTTTTCACCGCTTGAGAGAAATCATAATGTCTCTCTTGGCTGGGATCACGCAAAGTCTTGACCAGATCAAAAAGTAAATTCTCTTTCCAAAGACTCCATGCTTCGGGGTTTGTGGCCCTGATATCAATGGCCGTAAAGATCGCAAGACGATTTAACCTTTCACCTCGCACACCCTTTTCAAAAAGTTCATTCCATGTCTGAGGGGAAAGTGGATTTTTACGAAAAGCCGCCACTGACAATATAAGGTGATTTTCAACAAGCCACATCACCTCTTCGCTAAACTCTTTGGTAAAACCGAAACGCTTAAAATCTTGGGCCACATAATCCGCACCCACTTTTTCGTGGGCTCCATGTTGTCCTTTACCTAAATCATGATAAAGGGCGGCCCACCTTAGGATATTCCAATCTTCAATTTTAAAAGTCTGGGCCACTTCTGAAAGTCGACCTAATAATGTGGGTTTGTCATAGATCTTTTTAACTTCTCGGACCGCTTGAAGCAAATGAGCATCCACAGAAAACCGATGATATTGATCATGTTGAACAAGGCCTATCACCAGATTAAAATGGGGAATCAAAGTTGAAATCAAGTGGGATCGAAATAAGGCTAAAGTTTTATCTTCATCTTGTTTAATATCCATAAACTTTTTAAGCCACAAACCTTTTTGTGCCAGAGAAAGCTTATCTTTTTTAAATCCATCAGTCAGATACATGCGCTGACGAATGAGTGCCTGGCACTGCAGTGAAGAGTCTTTTTTTAAAAGGGTTAAACAGTCTGACAACTGGTTCGCTTTCATTTTTGCGGTTTCATTGACCCGCTTCATGGGCAGAAAACATCTTTCAGCCACCCAGTCAGAGTAAAAATTCACACTGGATAAACCTTTTTGCACCTGAAGCATAAAGTCTCTGATTTTTTCAAAGCCCAGCCATCGGCTTAAATCCAATTGGTCTGAGGCCGAAAGAATATCGTGGCTATGTTCAAGGTGAAGTTTTTGTCTGAGTAGTAAAAAAAAGCATTTATAATAATCAAAAACTTTGAGCATATACTCATGATCAGGAAATCGTTCTGGAAACCAGTGGTGTAAAATCAAAGCCTGATGCAAATCTCTAAGGCCACCAGAGCCATACTTTAAGTTGGGCTCTAAAAAGTTGGCGATGGAATCATAGCGTTTTGTTCGAAGCTTTCTCTCTTTAAGTAGAGCCCTTAGAAGCTTTTGACGAAACTGGCCTTTTTTAGAGAGCAAAAGATCTTTTTGGATCTGTAATTGTTTTGCTCCGTGTTCGGTAAAAGGTTTCGCAGAAAATAGGGCATTTATCTCGAGCTCATCCACACCAACCGACCAATCATTAAGGTCTTCGGGCATTCGATAGCGTAATTTAATTCCCTTTTGTGACATAGCGGTCACAATATTTTCTATGGATTTAAGGTCGCCGCAAAAGATCACATCAAGATCAGAGCCCGGGGATAATTCACCCCTACCCCACGAACCAATGGCAATGGGAGAAGCGGCCTCCCAAGAATCAAGCTCACGAAAATGTTTTTCAATGGTTAAAGAGAGCCATGACGAAAAATCAAGGGCTGTCTTAAGGCTATGATCCTGTTGAACAAGGCCCGTGGGCTTAGTCATGGGCGGCAAAAGCATCTCTTTAGCCTGCAAAAGCTCTTCTTGATTTAAGAAAGTTCTTGTTGCCACTGCGCCAACTTATTAAGAGCCTCTAGAGGTGTGAGTTTTTGAATATCTAAATTTTTAACATTTGAAAAAAGATGGGCATACTGAGGATCAACTTTTTCAACTTGAGGCTCTAAAGTTTTTGCAGCTTCAGAACTTTTTAAATCAAATTCTTCTAAAGATTTTTGTAAAGGCTGATCCCAAAGATCCATTTGATGGGTATTGGCCGTTGGACCTTGGCCCTTTTCAAGTCGATTCAATATTTGATGAGCATAACGAATCACTTCTTTTGGCAAACCGGCTTTTTCAGCCACTTGAATACCATATGATTTTTGGGCTGCACCATCAGTCAGTTGATAACGAAACTGAATCTCGCCTTTTTGCTCATGGATTGACATATGTTTATTGAGTAGCTGATGGGGATAACGGTCTTCTAGTCGTGTCAGTTCATGATAATGGGTCGCAAAGAGTGTATAGGATTTTAGCTTTTTTAAAAAGTACTCTAATATGGACTGAGCCAAACTCATCCCGTCATAGGTTGATGTACCACGACCCACTTCATCAAGAATCACCAGAGACCTGGCTGTAGCGTGGGATAGCATCTCGGCCGTTTCTTGCATTTCGACCATAAAAGTCGATAAGCCTTCGGTTAAAAAATCACTGGCGCCGATACGAGTAAAAAGTTGATCAACAATCGGCAGCTTTGCTTTTCGC
>CAYMBT010000192.1:4177-5473 GCA_964388755.1 uncultured Pseudobdellovibrionaceae bacterium
ACAAAAGAACCCATCTGTGCAAGAATAGAAATAATAGCCACCTGGCGCATAATAGTACTTTTTCCGGCCATGTTCGGGCCCGTCAGCAAAATACATTGTTCAGGCAGAATTTCAATATCGTTAGCCACAAACGGAGCTTGTAAAAACTGTTCAATCACAGGGTGCCTGGAGCCTTCAATCTCAAATGCACCAACACTTATCATTTCTGGTTTGACATAATTATGTTCAATGGCAAGCCAAGCTAATGATGAAACCACATCAAGATGATTAATTTCATCGGCGATCAAAAGAAGGCTTGGCATTTGTTGCAATGCCATTTCTTTGAGATTTTGAAAGATCTCTAGCTCTAGCTCGACCCGTTTTGTTTTCGCTGTGATCACACGCTTTTCTAAATCACTGAGTTCATCGGTGATGTAGCGTTCGGCATTAGCGAGAGTTTGTTTTCGCTGATAACGATCAAGGGGAACTTTATTTTTATGGGTATTAGTGATTTCAATATAAAAGCCAAAGACGTTATTATATCGAACCTTAAGACTTGAAATTCCGGTCAGTTTTCTTTCTTGCTCTTCAAGCTCTCTGACTTTTGTTTGTGTATCAGTGGCTAAAACAATCAGCTCGTCGAGATCAGGGCGATAGCCTTTTTGTATAAATGAGCCATCACGATAATTCTGCGGGATTTCATCCACAAGAGAATTTTCAATCTCTTTTTTTAGTTGAATGACTTTTGTGAGCCTTGAATCGTCGTCTTGAAAACGTGTAAAATAACTTTTTAACTCAAAAGCCCCATCCAGAGAATCAGCCAAGCTTTTAAGATCCCTGGGGTGAGTGGTAGGAAGACTGAGTCTTCCTAAACGGCGCTCTAAATCCCCCACTTGAAAAAGGGATTTTCTAAGAAGTCTTAATTGATCAATGTCAGTTGTCCAGTGCTCTACTTGAGATTGTCTTTGTTGAATTTGACTAATGTCGGTCAGCGGAAAGAGTAACCAATTTTTAAGTCTTCTTGCCCCACCGGCTGTTTGGGTGCGATCAATGGCCGAGAAAAGACTTCCTGATTTATCGCCCTTATAGGTGGTAAAAATCTCGAGATGACGCAAAACTTTTGAGGAGAGCTGCATTTTAAAATGACAGTCGCGCTCTTTAAAATCTTGTAAACTCTGCTGTAAACTGTCCCCAGCCTGCATCATCTGAGCATAAGACAGAAGCCTTAATGCCGAATTAGGCCAGTCTTTTTGCACATGAGAGATTTCATCATGAATACTTGTGACACCAGACCAACTCTCTGGTTTTATTTTTTCA
>CAYMBT010000193.1:0-5302 GCA_964388755.1 uncultured Pseudobdellovibrionaceae bacterium
TGCGCGGATAAGAGGTGAAAAATTTTGCCACTCTTGATCACTCGCAAAGTAGGTTTTACCAATAGCCAGAAGAGTAAAAAGAGACTTCACCTGAGCACCGGATTCTTTAATAAAAGCAAAAAGTTCTTTTGAAGAAGCGTAGGGAGAGATTTTAAAAACCGGGGGGCATAGGGCCGCCACTCGATCAAAGAGCCTGGGTTCGTTAAGAGCTAAAGTTAAAGCGTTGATCCCTCCCATTGAAACACCCATTAAAAATCTTCTTTTGGGTTTTTTAATGTCGGCTTCAATTCTGGGGATGATCTCATTTTTAAAACGCTCGAGGAGGCCTGAATTTTCTTTGGATCCTTGAGGGGTAATCAGCCAAACTGAACCTAAAGAGATGGTCACGACCACAGGTGTTCGAATTGATTGATCTTGCCAATATTTTTGTAATAGGCCGCTATAAAAAGCGGGCTCAGTCCAACTTTTTTCGTCCTGATCTTTGCCATGAAAAACATAGAGATAGGTATCCGGTTGATCGGTCAAAGCCGAGTGAACACAATAGTTCCAGTCCAATCCACCTGAAAAGCAGCTTTGCTGGGGCTTAACAAAATTGACTTCTTGTCGACCTAAACGTCGGTGAGAAAAGCTGATAAAGACGATATAAAAAAGAGAAATAAACGTAATAACGGAGAAGGCTTTTTTAAACAGGTTCCACATGGGATTATTATTGCCAACTTCAAAGTGATTGGCAAAGCGAAAAAAAATTCTTAAACCCCTTCAAAGAAGGGGGATTTCTTTGAATGGGTTTTTTTAAATAAATTAAAAATCAAATTTGAGTCCAAGATCATGGGCCGTCACTTTGATGGTGTCGCCTTTTTGCACTTTTCCGGAGAGCAAGAACTTTGAAAGTTCGTTGATGATCTCTTTTTGGATCACGCGCTTCAGCGGACGTGCTCCAAAAGTAGGATCATATCCTTTATGGGCCAAGTAATCTGTGGCTTTTTCATCAAGTACAATTTGTATACCTTGCTCTTCAAGACGTTTAAGAAGTCTTTTGAGCTGAATACCAACAATGGATGTGATGTTTTCTTGGCTGAGCTTTTTAAAGATTACCGTTTCATCCAAACGATTTAAAAATTCAGGCCTAAAAAAATCACCCAGTAAACTATTGATTTTGGTTTCAATGTCTTTATCGCTGAGTTTTTCATCCATAATAAATTCTGAACCCACATTGGATGTCATGATGATAATGGTATTTTTAAAATCAATGGTGCGACCCTGACCATCGGTCAATCGGCCTTCATCAAAAACTTGTAACAGAACATTAAAAACATCACGGTGAGCTTTTTCAACCTCATCCAGTAAAACCACGCTATAAGGTCGTCGGCGAACGGCTTCTGTCAGCTGGCCACCTTCATCGTAACCCACGTATCCTGGGGGAGCCCCGATCAGGCGAGAGACTGAATGCTTTTCCATGTACTCGCTCATATCGATGCGAACAATATTGTCTTCAGAATCAAACATAAATTCGGCCAAAGCTTTGACCACTTCTGTTTTACCAACGCCCGTTGGCCCTAAGAAAAGAAAGGCACCAATGGGTTTATTGGGGTCAGAGAGAGCCGAGCGTGAACGCCTGATGGCATCAGATACCACTTCTAGGGCACGCGCTTGGCCGATCACTCTTTGAGACAGTAGTTTTTCCATGTTCAAAAGTTTTTCGGTTTCTGTTTTGACCATTTTATCCACAGGGATTCCAGTCCAACTTGAAACGATGTGGGCAATAAGTTCTGGATCAACAATTTCTCGAAGAAGTTTTCTGGTTTGATCTTTATCTTTTTCGGTATTGGCTTTGTCTAACTGATCTTTTTCTTTTTCAAGAGCTGGAAGCTCGCCGTATTTCAGTTGCGCCGCTCTTTCAAGGTCACCTTGACGTTCGGCTTTTTCGATTTGTGCCTTAACGTCTTCAATGCGTTGTTTGACTTCGCTCAAACCATCAATGCCTTTTCTCTCTTTTTTCCATTGAGTTTCAAGAACACTCAACTCGTCTTTAAGAGTTTTAAGTTCTTGATCAATCACTTTAAGGCGATCATTTTTTTCGTTTTCTTTTTTAAGGGCCTGTTCTTCGATTTGTAGTTGAAGAATCTTTCTTTGTACCTGATCGATTTCGACAGGCACACTTTTAATTTCCATGCTCAGCCGACTGGCCGCTTCGTCTACAAGATCGATGGCTTTATCCGGTAAAAAGCGATTGGATATGTAGCGATCAGAAAGTTGGGCGGCCGCAATCAATGCACTGTCGGTGATTCTAACACCATGATGGACTTCGTATTTTTCTTTGAGGCCTCTGAGAATTGTAATGGTGTCTGCCACAGAGGGTTCGCCAACAAAGACCGTTTGAAATCGTCGCTCTAAAGCTTTGTCTTTTTCGATGTACTGGCGATACTCATCTAAAGTGGTTGCACCGATACAGCGCAATTCGCCTCGCGCGAGGGCGGGCTTAAGAAGTTGTCCTGCATCCATGGCACCGTCGGTTTTCCCGGCACCGACCAGGGTGTGAAGTTCATCAATAAAAAGAATGATCTCGCCGTTGCTTTGACCCACCTCTTTGATAACACCTTTAAGTCGCTCTTCAAATTCGCCGCGGTATTTAGCGCCGGCCACAAGGGCTCCCATATCGAGGCTTAGAATTTTTTTATCATTCAGGACTTCGGGGACATCTTTACTGATGATTCTTAGAGCTAAACCTTCAGCAATGGCTGTTTTACCAACACCGGGGTCACCGATAAGAACAGGATTATTCTTTTTTCGCCTTGCCAGCACTTGAATGGTTCGACGAATTTCATCGTTTCTGCCAATCACTGGATCTAGCTTACCAAGAGAAGCCAGTTCTGTGAGGTCACGTGTGTACTTTTCAAGAACCTTATATTCGTTCTCTGGATTTTCACTACTAATGGTCTCGCCTTTGCGAAATTTTAAAAAAGCCTCGTGAAGTCTTTTTTCGCTCATGTCGTGGGCTAAAAAAAGTCGGCTCAGTTCTTTGTCACCGGTCTTTGGTGCACAAACCAAAAAGTGTTCAACAGAGATATATTCGTCGCCCAATTGACCAGCATAGGTTTCTGCAAATTTAAAAAGTGTGGCCAGTCTTTGGCTTGCACTTAAGGCTGACGGCCCAGTGGTAAATTTGGCCAAAGATTCAATGGATTTTTTTAAAGATGAAGTGAGCACTTTGGCGTCTACTTTAAGATCAGCAAGCATGTCTTTGACTCGCGTTTCAGGATTCTCAAGGATTTCGAGGAGCAAATGTTCAGGCTCCACAGAAGTGTTTTTAAGTGACTCTGCCCGTTTGGCGGCATTTTGCATGGCTTGTTTAGCTGGAATGGTCATTTTTTCGATGTCGTTCATAAATTCCTCTTGTGCTTATTAAGGGGCTTGCTTTACTTTGCAAGATGCTTCCCTTTTTTAAAGATGGGGGGAGGTTTGGAGATGTCAATGTCTAGAGTTAAGGAATCCGCCTTTACCGATAAACGCATCCGCCGCGGTATCAAACTCGATCGCGTTAACCCCCGTGACTTTAACCAGTTAGAGCTGATTTACTGCTGTGAACAGTGTAGCTATTTTGAGCCACAAAATAAACGCTGTTTGCTGGGATTTCCCTGTGATTATCACCTGAAAGAGAATCAACTTAAACAGTATTCTCTCAATGGCCATATGGCTTTTTGCCGCTTTCTTGAAATCGACTAATGTACATTGATTTAAACTATTTATATTTAGCAATCATTGTTATCTCAAGCCTTGTTGTTGGGTTTGGGGTTTACTACTATAAATACCCACCCAAAATTAAACCCATAAAGTCAAAAAACTTTCAGACTCCACAGGGCTCCATTTTTTATGAGCTTCATGGCAAAGAAGGTCCTTATATTGTTTTGATCCATGGATTAGGGGCCTCGTCCTACTGCTGGAGAAATGTTGTTACAGAGCTGCAAAAAAAATATCGCGTTCTGACGGTGGATCTTTTGGGATTTGGAAAGAGCGATAAAATTTCGCCAATGAGTATCGATCTTCTCAGCGAGAGCCTCTATTCACTTTTAAAAGAGCTAGAAATTAAAGAGTTTTACTGGGCGGGACACTCTTTAGGTTGTCAAATCGGAGTTTGGTTGACCCATCAAAATCCACAGCTTGTGTTAAAATTTGTTCTAGTTTCACCGGCTATTCATCCTAAAGTTGTGCCCAGGCTTTTTAAAAGAGCCTCGTGGTTAGCCCATTTTTCACCATTGATTGTTCGCCCCAATCTTATAAAGACAATATTAAGACGGGTGGTAAACTCGAAAACAGAGATCACTTTAGAAATGCTAGACGCCTATCACACTCCTTATAAAGATCCTAAAGCCCACCTAAGTTTTGCATCAGCTGTCGAGATGCTGAAAGATCAAAGACCTTTTAGGGTTCTGAGCGAAATCCATAAACCCTGCAAGATTTTATGGGGAGATCGAGATAGAATCGTGCATCGAAGAATGATCATGGATATTCAAAATGAGCTTAAAGACTGTGAACTTTCTGTATTACCCGGTTCTTATCATTTACCACTTGAAGATGATCCCTCTTGGGTAGCCAAAGAGATCTTAAATTTTATTAAAGACTGATTTATCCTTTTAAATTCTAAGCAAAAACCATCCATCCTTAAGCCCCATTATTAAAAATGACAGGTCCTTGCTGGATCAAGGGCTTAAAATCTAGACTGATGGCTTAAGACCTAGATCTAAAAAACATCATCAAAGTCTAAAAACTAGCCTCATGTCTCGTCAATTCTCTGACAAATCTCCCGAAAGAAGTGTTGTCCAGTTTGGATATTAAAAAAACGGAGGAATAAAATGTCAATGAGAGTAGCAACCAATATTTCCGCAATCAATGCAATGCGGACCCTAGAAACAAATAACAGATCTATCTCTAAAAGCTATGAGCAGCTTTCAAGTGGTAGTCGAATCAATAAAGCCGCTGACGATGCCGCCGGCCTCGCGATTTCTGAGAGTTTAAAGGCTCAGATCACTTCAGCTTCTCAGGCTAAAAGAAATGCCAACGATGGTATCTCTTTAGTTCAAACAGCAGAAGGTGGTTTATCAGAAATTGGTAACATCATTATCCGACTCAGAGAACTTGGTATCCAAGCTGCTTCTGATACTGTTGGCACTGATGAAAGATCTTTTATCAATGCTGAAGTTCAGCAATTAAAAGAAGAAATGCAGCGTATTGCTGAAACAACAAGCTGGGGAACAACCAAGCTTCTTGATGGATCAACACCTGTTTTTGACTTTCAAGTGGGTAT
>CAYMBT010000194.1:0-3268 GCA_964388755.1 uncultured Pseudobdellovibrionaceae bacterium
ATTTATAAATCTCATATGGGATTGGGTCATGGCAATCACGTCCCTAATTATTAGAATCTTAAATCACAATGTTTTTGGCTCGCTTCTAAGGGACTTGTGTCGTGGCCTGTGATTAAGATTTTGCATGAGTCGTAGCCAACTGAAGTTATAAAATCTCTGATTTCTTTGAATGTATTTGTATCAAGAGTAGGCTGACGTGAGAGAATCCAAAGATAATCAAGTGTTGGGTGGCCGACAACGGACCATTGGTAGTTGTCGTCGAGTTTGATCACCCAGTAGTCGCCAGAGAAACTCCAAACCCAGTCAATGAGTTTTACAAAAGTCACTTGCAGTTTTGAGTTTGTATTAAAATCTTGATTAATTCTGGCGCGGCCTTCGGCCACATTGATTTTTTGGTCGGCTTCTTCGCAGGAGTTAAGAACTTTGATCAGGCCGTCACTGAGAGCTTCGTATTGGGCGGTTGTGTTTTTAAGGCAGTCTTTAGAGAAGCTTTGGGGGATTGAGGCGATCTCAAACCACAGGCCTGTGTAGCGGGCTAAATCAAGGGATTCAACAGTGTCGAGTCTCAGAGTGTCGGTGCGTGAAAAAGAATGGCTAGTCACAGAAAAGAAAAGGATTGATAAGCAGATAACAGCACTATTGTTGATCGCTTTAAAAAACATAAAAACCCCCTGGTCATTTTGTAGTAAAAAATAAATAGAATACAAAAAATTAAATAAATAGTAGAATTAAAAAATTGTAATTAACATTATCTATTTATTGAAACATATCAAAAATTACTTTTTTTCGATATTCAAAAATGTGATTCACGTCTTTAAGGACTTTCCAGCTACTGGCAAAATAGCCTAACGCGCCGAGGGGGATTTGTAGATCCACTTGGTCAGTCATTAAGGTGCCAGATCCAAGATCTTCAAAATTGTGCAGATGATACCACTTTTTGTAAGGGCCTTTTTCTTGGTTATCGACAAAGTAGTGGGGTGGATTCCATTTTTTAATAATAGTACGCCATTTCACCGGAATCCCATCGATCTTAAGCTTATAGTTAATAATAGTGCCCTCTTTGATAGGGTCTTCTGAAACATCAAGAATTTTAAAGTGAAGTTTTTTGGGAGTTATGGATTCAAGGTTTCGAGCCTCAGCAAAAAACGGAAAAATCTCTTCTTTTGTTCTTGGTATCCATTGTTCGAAGATCAATCTTTTCTGTAATCCTTTAAGTAGAGCCACTCTTTTTTCAAGGGAAGTGCTGATTTCTTTATGTTGAAATTGATAACCCTTGTTTTGAATTTTTTGTGAGCTAATTCTTTGGCTTTCTACCAGATGAGGCGCGATTTCACCGACGACCATTCGTAAAACAAAATAGGGAACATTGGCCAGTAAACTGACATTGAGGCGATCTGCAATCTTCTGGCTGATCTCTAAATTGGTAGCAGGGTTGGGGGCGACAGCATTAAAAACACCTTGGATAGGATTTTCAATGGCAAAACAAAAAAGGCCAACCAAATCATCGATATCAATCCAGCTCATGTATTGACTTCCAGAACCCAGTGCACCACCGACTCCACCTTGAATGGGTGGAACCATTTTCTCTAGTGCGCCACCTTTTTCTGAAAACACAATTCCGACTCTAAAAATAACTGAGCGAGCTTTTTCTACTTTTTCTATAGGGGCTTCCCAATCTTGGCAAACTTTGCCAAGAAAAGAGTAAGAAAGATTATGATCTTCATTAACGATTTCTGTATCACCCGTGTTTCCGTAAATACCAACAGCTGATGTCGAAACAAAAGATGTTAGTTTTTTACATTTTTTATTAGCAATATCCACAAGCTTTTCAGTGGTCTCTACTCGTGAACGACGTATGGATTCTTTAAATGATTTTGTCCAACGCCGTTCATTGATATTTGTTCCGGCGAGATGAATGATGTGATCCATTGAAGTCATATCAGGATGTACACTGAGTTCGTCCCAAGAAATCGCTGTGTGGGGAAAGGGGCACTGCATAAGACTGCTTTGCTTGTCCCGAGTGAGGATAAATAGATTGTGTTTTCTTTGAGTAAGGGCTTTACCAAGCTCTCGGCCTACAAGGCCTGTGCCTCCGCTGATCAGTATATTCATTTGTTCAAGCTCCTTTGAACAATATTGTTGCTTTCGTGGTAAAAGTCAATATAACTCTACTTACAGTGCTTTTATACAGAGGGGTCTAGTCGACCATAATCGTTAAAAAACTTTCTATATATTGAGAGGATTTTTAAATTGTCACAGAATTTTGGTATCCATTGGTTTCGTCGCGATTTAAGGGTGGCTGGTAATCAGGCTCTTAAAAAAAACTGGGATCAAAACCAAGGTAAAGTGGTTGGCGTCTTCACCTTTGACAAAAAATTTCTCTCGCGACCTGATTTCTCTCACAATCGTTTTCAGTTTTTTATGGAGACTCTTCATGCCCTTAAAGAAGAATTGCAAGAGATCGGTAGTGATCTTTTATTTTTGGATACAGGTCCTGAAGTGGCATTTGCTGACCTCTTAAAACGTCTGAAAGAGCAAAAAGAGTATCATTTAAGTCTTATTTCGTGGAGCACTGATTATGAACCTTTTGCTAAAAAGAGAGACGCAGACATGCAGTCTTTTTTTAAACAGCAATCGGTTCAAACATTTGTAGCTCGTGATCATCTGCTGATTGAACCCCATGAACTGGGTAAAATTAACGATGATAATAAACCCTACCAGGTGTATTCGCCCTTTGCTCGTCAGTGGCTCAAGATATTTGAAGACGATTCTGTGCAAAAAAGAATTCAGGAGCAAAAAAAAGGTTTACGCTATCTCGAAAAACGAGCATCAGGACACACCGAAAAAATTTTTGGTCTCAACTGGGGCCAAGTTTTTAACACTCATCGGGACCATCACAAAATTATTGATGTTTATAAAGAAGAGAATAAAAAACATGTGACCATCGAGATCCCACAAGCAGGTTCACTGACAGCGCTTAAAGCCATGCAAGAATTTAAACCCATCATTGATGGTTATAAAGAGGGAAGGGATTTCCCTTCACAAAAAGCCACCTCGCGATTTTCAATATTTTTTAAAAATGGATCGTTAACCGTACCTCAAGTGATTGCTTATTACGATCTTGAGCCCTATAAGAAAAAGAAAACCTCTAGGGATAGTTTTTTTAGCGAACTCATTTGGCGAGAGTTTTATTATCATATCTTGAGCCATTTTCCCCGAGTCGAAAACGAATCATTTTTACCTCAGTACCGCGATTTAAAATGGCATA
>CAYMBT010000194.1:3278-5289 GCA_964388755.1 uncultured Pseudobdellovibrionaceae bacterium
TGCAGGTATGAGAGAGCTTAAAACAACCGGATGGATGCATAACCGTGTCCGAATGATAGTAGCCTCTTTTTTAACTAAAGATTTATTGATCGATTGGCGTTGGGGCGAAAAGTATTTTATGGAGCAACTTTTAGATGGCGATCTTGCGCCCAACAATGGTGGATGGCAATGGGCAGCCTCAACAGGTTGTGATCCCCAACCTTATTTTCGTATTTTCAATCCCTGGCTACAAAGTCGAAAATTTGATCCTAAGGCTAGCTATATTAAAAAGTTCTTGCCTGAACTTAAAGAAATAGACTCAAATAGTACACATGATCCAATTGACTCTAGCTCATATCCACCACCTATTGTCGATCATCTGGAGCAGAAGCAAAAAGCATTGAAACTTTACAAAATTGAAAAGTCACAAAGTGGAACCGATGACTGATCAATTTGTTTGGATTGCGAAATTATGTCGTTAAAGGTAAGCAAAAACAATTTAGAAGTTGCTGAAAAAATAGGCTCATTTATCGAATACTGGGGTTTTAAAGAAGTCCATGGTCGAATTTGGACCTTGATTTTTCTTTCTCCAGAACCTGTGGACGCTAATTTTCTCATAGAAAACTTAGAGATTTCAAAAGCCCTTGCTAGCATGTCCATTAAAGAGCTTCTTTACTACAA
Organism: uncultured Pseudobdellovibrionaceae bacterium; assembly: GCA_964388755.1. GTDB lineage: Bacteria > Bdellovibrionota > Bdellovibrionia > Bdellovibrionales > JAGQZY01 > JAGQZY01. Next base: position 3,939 of record CAYMBT010000194.1, read on the forward strand.
TGTGATCCTTGAAGTTAAAAAAGATAAACCAGGTACGCAAAAATATTCAATCAATCCTGACATCACACAGGTGATACTTGATGTGATTCAAAAGCGCGAGCTTGTTATGCTCACAGAAATACAAGCCTCGTATAAATCATTGACTCAAAGTCATGCTTCTAAACCTGACCGACACATCGATAATGATCGACTGGTAGAGCTGGGTGTTATGGTCGATGCGGCCTATATTCTATTACAAGGAATGACAGCCGGATCGATGGTTGATTTCAATATCTTCTCGCAAGCCACTAATCTTAAAAAAGATTAAACGGCTTTGGTAATTTATTTTGTTTTAAAAAAAACAACAAATAGTAAAAAACAAATAATAAAAAATCGATGACTTTACTAGGCAGACTTGTTTTAGAAAACTTATTCTAAATGAGGTTTTAAATCGTTGTTTTTAGTTAGTAGAACCTTCTGAGGTTACGGGATTTTCTGGATTTAAAATGGGTTCAACAACATTTCCGTCGGGTCCTCTGTATAATAGATGTTCGTAAAGACTTCGATCAGCGCTACCGCCATTGCGGATCATTTCTTCATTGCGTTTTGCTAGGTCAGACATACACATGGATCGAATAAATTCGACGAGGCGGGGCACATGATAGGCACCAACATGTAAATATCTTTTTGCAGGCCCTCTGTCGTTAAAAATTCTTCTCGCCATTTCAACATCTCGTTTTGCAAGTAATTGCGAAAACATTCTAGATGCGCGTATTCCACGGGCCACATGTTGGGCGGATTCACCTGTAAAAGAGGCAAGAAGTTCAGTGCTATTAAATGGACTTTCACCTTGGGGATCGCTTATTGAAGTATGTTGTATTTGTGAAAAGGCGTTCTTGGCATTATCAAACTGACTTTGAGATAATTGACCATTTTGGGTGAGTCGACGAAGCGACTCGGTGGCGTCACTAATAATTTTTAATTGTGTATCGGATTGATTAATCAACTGATCATCACCAATCATACTTATAGAGAATTTTGGGTTTTCAAACTGAGCCGTAAGGGATTCTCCAAAATAAATGGCACAATAAGTATCAAATGTCTGTTGATGTGAAGGCAATAAGCCTCGAGCTGTCATGTTCCTTTTCAAAATTCCATATTCAATTCTTTTACCCTCCACAAGATTTTGCGATCTTTGAGGAGCTTCTTCAAGGTAAAGCCCACCACCTCGTTGTGTTCTAAGGTTATTCAAATCCGGTAGTCTATGCCGTGATATGCTTTGAGCTCCTTCAGACTGAGTTAACCTATTGAGCTGCTGTAAAAAAGCTTCGTTGCTTATTTGTGTATCAGAGACCAAGTCCAGTCGGTCCGG
>CAYMBT010000195.1:0-5279 GCA_964388755.1 uncultured Pseudobdellovibrionaceae bacterium
CGGTAGTTTTCACCTTCACCTTTAGCGATTACGTTCACCGAAACTTTACTATCACTTTTAGGCAAAGCTGCAATAACCATCTGATCATCAATGTTAGTTGGCACTCTTAACTTGGCGGTGCCCGAGTTTCTTTTGGGTATAATCCCTTGTTTATACGAAGGATTAAGTGCCATAAGTTCTTCGGCCGAAACTCCTAAATGTTTAGCCATCACTTTTAAATCGATTCCCTGAGAATTCAGACTAAACTCTTTAAAATCAAGTGGCGGCTCATAAACCACATCATCAAAACCATATTTTTCGGGATGTTTTGCAATCAAACGAGCGGCCAAAAACTTTGGAACATAGTTAATTGTTTCTTGGGGCAGACGATCTTTGCGGGCGAGCTCCCAAAAATCTCTGGTGTAATATTTCATCACTAAATTTTTAATGCGATTCTCGCCCACGTTGTATGAGGCAATGGCTAAATACCACGAACCAAAAAGATTGTAGAGAGCTTTAAGGTACTGAGAAGCGGCTTCGGTGGATGCAATAAAATCTCTGCGATCGTCGATGTAATAGTTTTGCTGTAAACCATAACGGCGACCTGTCCCGCCAATAAACTGCCAATAGCCAACGGCACTGGCGCGAGAATAGGCTTTTGAACTAAAGCCAGATTCGATCAATGCAATATAAACAAGATCTTCTGGCAATCCATGGGATTTTAAAATCTCTTTCATTTTTGGAAGATAGCGTGAAGAGCGCGAAAGATAGCGACTCATATGTTCACGACCGCGACCTTGAAAATACTCGATCCAAAGAGTCACTTTTTCGTTAAGATCCGCTGGTAACTTTTGCATGTCAGTTTCATTGTCATTAAGATCCGGAGCAGAAGCGCCCGTTTGATCCGTCATCAACGCTGTCTGAGTCTTAGCAAGAGCAGACCCTGCTTTGTTGTCACTTAAAGGACTCATATCTGATGTTTTTTGCGAGGTCGTCGCACAGGCCGATAATAATATAATTACAGCAAAAAACTGAAGTCCCTTTAAAATCACAACAACCTCCGAAACCAAATTCTATTATAGCAAAATAACCGCTCTCCCAGCAATATGGGGTGTTTGATTAGAGACAATTTCGCGCCAATAATCAAGTCTAAGTCGTAGGGCTCAAAGCCCCGACCAAAGCTCAAATCAAAAATATTTGACTCTGGGGTCAATGTTTAATTTTTTGTAGATTTTTTTAACAAAAACAGAGTTCTAAAGCCTTAATTGGTTTGTGCGTTTTTCCAAGGGGGATGGGGCAAAACATCTTGATTTTCATACATCAATTGGTAAAGAAGAAAATTTCTCATCACCGCTTTGACATAAAAGCTGGTCTCGGCCCAAGGAAGTTCGTCAATCCACAGATCGTCCTCTGGGTTTTGCCCGAAACTCGACCAATTGCTAAGATCCTTTCTAAAACTCAACCAGCGGTCAAGGTTGCCTGGACCGACGTTATAAGAGGCTACGGCCAGTGGAATTACACCTTGGTACTTACGCACCATGCGAGAAAGAAAATGGGATCCAAAGCGAATGTTTTGTGTGGTTTTAAAAACGTCTTCAGGAACTTTTAAATTTTTGACCTTAAGCCACTTCGCTGTCTCTTTAGCTGTTGGACCAAGCATTTGCATAAGACCTAAAGCATTGGATGGACTGACGGCTCGGGGCATAAATGCAGACTCTTGACGAATAATAGCCCAGATTAGGTTTTTAGAAATTTTAAACTCTTTTTCAGCCGCCTCGACACCCGTTTGATACTGATCAGGAAAATAAGTTTTGGCATAAGTCTTAGTGATAAAAAGTGGATTTCGGTCAACGGCCGCAGCGTAATCTTGAAAAGAGCGATGATAAAGACTGGCCGATGACCATAGTTTGGCGCGAATCATCAACTGTTCTGGCAAAGCTGGGTCTGGCAAATAATCGATTTCACTTTCAGCCTCTTGCAACCATCCAGCCTCTAGTAAAACTTTGATTCTTTGCCATCTCTCTTCGGTATTTTTTGTCCAATAAAAAGAGCTTTTAATGGTTTTTATTTCTGGATTAAAAAGACTTTTAAGATTTTTTTGCTCTTCCATGCGGACAATCAGTCCGTAGTAGGTCAAAGGAAAGTTTTTTAATATTGTTTCAGCCAGATCTTTTGAACGGGTCGATTTTATTTTTTGAAAAGATCGATAAAGCCAGTAGCGAATCTGAAGTTCCCATTTATCAGAACCAGAGCTCGTTAAAAATTGATCATAAATCTTTATCACCTTTTCAAATTCACCCTGACGAAAATAAAGAAGCCCCAGTAAGTAATTCGCCTCAAAAGAACTTTCAGTGCATGAATTTTCTGCACTGGAGACTTGGGCTGAATAATAAGCAGAACGACCCGCTAAAATAAGAGCTTCTGCCGCTTGGGGATCACCCTTCCATTTCTCAGCAGCGGCTTCAGCTAAATTGTAACAAGACTCTTGATAGCCCCGTTGATAGGCATCTGACGCCCACCCCACTATATGTTGCGGTGGTGCTTTTTTTAGCTCTCTTTCAAAGTTGGCTTTGGCAGCATCAAACTTTTCTCCTCTTTTAAAAAGAAGTTTTTTATAGACTGTGCTGATCGAACTTTTAATGGATTCAACTTCTATGGAGCCAGGGTATCGATTCAGAAACTCAACACCCCTTTCAACCATGGGTGTGGTGAGCCCCTTATTTTTCGCTTGGGTGAATTGCTCAAACAATTTCACTTCGTCTTCTGATGGGTTAGTGTTTTTAGAATATTTGCCAATTTTAAGAAGTGTATGGGCCTTTAAAGATTCTAATCGACTTTGGACGACCGGGTCAGGTTTAAAACTATAACTTCTTAGATAGTGAGCCTTAGCAAGATCATCCTCTTGAGTGAGCCAAGCCATTTCGCCAAGAACCTTATAATATTCGGCTCTTTGATCTTTATCCATGATATCCACAAGATCCTGTTGCTCTTCAACCAAAGAGTTAAATTGCGAGCGGGATTTTTCGGCACTGATTTGCAAAAGATCTAAAAAAACACGCACCAACTTTTCTTTATGAATAGATAATGGTGAATTCATTAAACTATTTTTTTGGTCACCCAGTTTTTTAAAAAACTGAATGTAGTTTTTTGGATCTCCTGATTTTGCGGTTGAATACCAGGTTTTAAGGCAAGTCAGGTGAACGTAAGCCACCCATACTTGCACCAGTTTATTTTTCTCACTGGCTGAAGTCTCTACACACTTCTGCCAATCCCCATTGATCTGATACCATTTTATCTTTGCTAGTTTTGATAAAGAGTTGGGTGACTTGACTTCATTCAGGTCAACACCTGTGGGCAAACTATCCTGATAGGACAAAGTTTTAGAAAGTGTGGATTGTCCAATCGAACTCTCACAAATTAAAGACGCAGCAAAAAGAACAATAAAAATTTTTAAATTAACCAATGCTTCCACTCTCTCCGCTCAATTGACAAGCCTTCACTAACAACTTCTGAATCTCTAAAGTTTTTTGTTTCAATTGCGCTTCATCTTTAAATTGTTCAACATAGGATTTGGGACCAAAAGCCAGAACACCAAAGTAGTCCATAAGTTTTCTTAAGGGTTGCTCGATCTCACGTCTCACGCTCGGCGGCGATTTTGCTAAAATTTTATCAAGCTCTTGGTTAGAACCGCCTTCGCCAGAGATCTCGCCCATCACATGATAGACTGTATTGGTGACCTCGATGGCTTGCTTTCTAAAGGCTTTTTTAGCCTGATGTTTTTCAATGATTAAAAAACGATTTTGAATCACCTCGGCCAAAGTTAATTTTTTAACAAAAACACCCAGAGCAATAACGAGTTTTGTTAGTAGCCCAAGTAATGCAAATGCAAATGCAAAAATCCATAAATAGGATCGATCAGCCGTGATCGTGTATTTGGGATTCCAGTCGGTGACAGGCATAGGCAAAGCTTTTTTTAAGCCTTCTGATTCGATTCGATCCTCACCAATGGATTGCTGCTGGGACCCAGGCAAAACCGTCAGGCGAATGGGTTTTGAAATTTGCGAGACGTACTCGCCTTTTTTGGGATCAAAATAACTGGTTCTCATTTCACCGATAATCAGCTCACCACTTTCGCGGGGGATCAACTGAACTTCAAACTCTTTAAAACTTTGTCCATTTTTAAAAAACATGGATTCATTTTTAATGTCATAAACTTCGAGATCAGCGCCAATAGGTAATTTTGGAAGTTCGATGAGCTTTGCATTGCCACGGCCCTCAAAGCGAATTTTTAAAGGGAAGGGTTGATGCGTTACGATGGATTTGTTAGGTGCATCCACTATCATTTGAAATTCACCCACCGCACCGGTGAAATCCGAAGGCTTTCCTTCTACAGGCAGCGGCTTAATAAGAATAGGTATGTTCTCACTGGATTTTGTAGCTTGAAAACCTTGACCAAAACCAAAGCCTCCCATGATCGTGGCTTTGGCTTTATAGGGATCAATACTTGTTTTGCCAGCTTCGATGGGAAAAAGTGCATAAGAGGCTAACAGCGCACGATTATAGGCCACTCCATTGATAACATCTTGCTCGAAATCAAGTTGAGTCGATATCTGAATATCCTCTTTCCAAAAACCTTTAAGATCAGGATATTTAAGTGTGTCAATATCGCGCACACGTCCCGTGGTATAAAGATACCAAGAGGCTAAAATTTGCTCGCCCTTATAAGCTTCGGTTTTATCCACTTCGGCGAGAATAAAAAAAGCTTCTTTGGTGTTACGGGGTTCAGTCATAAAGCCACCAGGATTGGGCATTCCACCAAACTGACGCTTAAGAAGTTGGTTAAAACGCTCTTCTAATTCATCCACTGGGTCTTTGGGCCAACGGGGTTCTGGTAAAGGATCGGGTTGGCCCGGTCGTTGTGCTAAAGGTTGCGAGGGTATGCCATCCTTACTCACTATAACAGTGATTGGTTTGGTCAAATGGGTTTTACCATCCACCTCGACACTGATGGGATCAATTTGGATTTTTCCAGGGCCTTGGGTGGAATACTGATAGTTAAATATTTTTGTTCTTACTGTTTTAAAGTCGATCCCCTGACCTGTGGTCACAACAGAAGATCTGGATTGTGTACTGATCCAAGAGTGAATCAAATCCACTTTTTCAATCACGGGTAGTCTTGGCTCTTCAATAGAAACCGAGCTCTCAGAATCCACAGACACCTGAAGAGTAAAAACTTCTCCTAAGGTCAGCTGATTACGATCGACCAAAGCTTGCACACGTCCATCCGCAAAAGCTTTTTG
>CAYMBT010000196.1:0-5266 GCA_964388755.1 uncultured Pseudobdellovibrionaceae bacterium
CTTGAGTTCCGTTACACTCAGCTCAACCGCCAAAAAGATTTGATCTCTGACGAACCGTACTGGGAAGAGTTTCTTAAAAAGAAGAATTGGCACCTCATGCCTCTGAGTTGGAAGTATGTTTGCACCCATAGTTTTTCATTGAAACGAGAATTGTTTTGGAAGTTGGGTGGTATAAAGAAGAATTACATATTTTATGGTTTTGAAGACACTGACCTTGGTTATCGCTTGGTTAAAATGGGCTATAAGCTTCATTTGTTAGATATAGAAGTTCTTCATCTCTTTCACGAAGACTCTCGTTCAGAATTTATGAACCTTAATTCTTTAAGGCATATTCTTTTAAGCCGAACAGCCCAGATCTTTTATCGTCACCATCTTGACGACACGATTTTTGATAATCTAAGAGGGTTTATGGAGCCCGAGTGGAATCTAGGCCAAATGAGGGCCAGAGCCTTTCGTTTGGCCTCGCTGAATTGGAAGACTGATCCTGTCATTTCCAGCCTTAATTCGGCCCCTCAAGACACCCAGGCCTGAAATCAAACGATCAAGAGGTTTTTACTCTTTGCAGGTTTGACTGTTTTCAATTTTTCAAGGAAGTTAGTTGTTCTTATGACTACTGATAAAAACCCACTGATCAGCGACGACAGTCCCTTTTTTAAAGAGTACTCAAGGCTTGAGCACTTTAATCCCAGCCATGGTCAATTTGTTGTGATCAATTGGTGTGTGGGTAATACCTGTAACTACAAGTGCTCATATTGTCCCAAAAATTTGCATGATGCCTCAATCGATTGGCCAGAACTAGAAACGGTCACTGACTTTTGTGAAAAAGTCATGGATCACTATAAAAATCGCAAGCTCTACTTTGAGTTTACTGGTGGCGAAGTCACACTCTGGAAGGATCTTCCAGCCCTGCTTGATTTTCTTAAAGAAAAAGGGGCTCAGGTCGGCATCATTTCAAATGGCTCTCGCTCAGAAAAATTTTGGGAAGGCCTAATCGATAAAATTGATCATGTGTGTTTAAGCTTCCACCCAGAAAGCGGTCGAGAAGATCATTTTTTTAAAATTGCTCAGCTTTGTTCGCAAAAAACCAGAACCCACATTAATTTTATGATGCACACCGAACACTTTGCGCGCTGTTTAGCTTTAGCCTACAAGGTGAAAGACCTTCATAATGTCAGTATCGCTATTCAGCCTCTTTTAGAGGACCTCAGCGGAGATATTTATCAATACACTCCGGCCCAGAAAAAAGTCATCGCCACTCAAAATAGTTTTCTGGATAAACAAATCAAATACACAAAGACATTCGAGTCTTTTCGTGGGGCTATGCAAATGGTCTCCAGTGACGGCAAACGCGTCACTCTATCCCCCCAAAGATTTATTTCCAGTCAAAATAACAATTGGAAAGGTTGGCATTGTTCTGTGGGGCTAGAGCAAATTGTGGTTAACCTTAATGGTAACGTCTATCGTGGTTGGTGTCTTGTTGGCGGATCCCTTGGGAATATATACGATCAGAATATTGCCTTTCCAACCTCCACCATTCTTTGTAATAAAAAGGCCTGTCACTGTAATCTAGATATTATGACCACAAAATATAAACACAATCCTGTGGTTGAAGAGAAATCTAAAAAATCCATTTGGCAAAGGATGCTCAGTCGATGAGTCAAGAGCGTATTCCAGGACGTCCATTAAGACTTTATACCAATCAAAATAGCCATATTGATATGAGCACAGAAACCATTGTGGGCGAAAGACTTAACTTTTACCAAGGTTGGAAGTGTGCGGCCGGTGTAGAAAATATTTATATCGATATGGATGGCAAAGTTTTTAGTGCCAGCTGTCGTGTGGGCGGACAGTACGGAAATATTTTTTCTGATTTCAAAGCCCCCAGTGAATGGATTGATTGTAGTAAAAAAGCCTGTGCCTGTGGAGCCGACTTATTTATTAGAAAATACAAAAGCAAAGAGCATAAAAATTTATTTGATCGCACCCAAAACCCAACAACCCAACAGCTTTTTGAAAACATCAAAGAGACCCCAGAGTTTGTAGCTCTGGAAAGAGTGGATGAACCTGAAATCAAACAAGTCTATTGGGAAATGGGTCGACGTTGCAATTATGATTGCAGCTACTGTTGGCCAGCTATTCATAATAAAACCGACCCCCATAAAAGTTTACAAGAACTCATTGGTGCCACCATTCTTATTGAAGAGAATTTTTGTCGAGGAGTGCAAACTCACTTTGTGATTTCAGGTGGTGAACCCACAATCAACATTGCACTGATGGATTGGGTTAAATTTATCTATAGCCTAGGACATAAGATTAGTATGCACTCTAACGGATCTCGCAATCCTGAATATTATAAAGAGCTCATTCATTACACCAACCTTAACCTCAGTATCCATTTTGAGTTTGTGAACAAAGAAAGAGTTCTTAAGGTGATTGATCAGGTCACCCAAGAAAAAATCAGGGTTAAAAATAAAAATGTAGGTCACCTTGAAGTGAAACTAATGATGCCCCCGGGATTTGCAGAAGAAGCCCTAGAATTTGAAAATGAGGTCTCTAAAATCTCTGGATTTAAGGATTATTGCACAAAAGCCATTGTTCCTATTCGTGATGGGACTTTAGGTGATCAAATTAAACTAGGTTATAAAGAGTCTGATTTTAAACTCTTTGGCGACCGAAGCCATTGATTGTAGATATTTTAGTCAGAGACATTGACTAGTCATATTTTGACAATCATGTAAAGTCTTCAGACTTCATTTAACTTTGATTAGTTTTAAGTTTTTATGATTTATATTCTTTTTCTCATTCAAATTCAGGAGAATAAAGATGATCAAAAACCAAGTTCTGTTTTTGGGATTATTGCCTTCAATCTTTGTCTTTTTATCGGCTTGCTCTTCTGATCAACCTCCACGAACCACTGAAAAGATTATTCCCGTCAAAGGTGATCCTTTAACATTCTTAAAAAATACCGCCACTCAAACTGAGGGGCTGCCGGCCTCACTTTTCGAAGAAAATGATTCTTGGAATATTCAAATTAATGGTTTCTATACTGAAGAGCAAACCCAATATGAAGACCAGGAGGAAGTGTTAAAGCAAAACAAGGCCCCCTCAGAAGAAGCATTAATTTCTGAAGATGTACTTCCCCTCATATCACTCATCAAAGATGAAATGGGCGGTTTGACCCTTGAACCTAATAAAGATAAAGGGATTCGGATTCATTTGAAAAAAGAGAAAGATCTCGTCAAGGTCACAAAAATCTCTCTGATGGGAGAAATCATTAGGATCAATGATTTCAAAGTTCACCATTATTCAGTGAAAGAAGGCACACAAATATTCAGCATCCTCCTCAGTTTTCTTGAGGGACCAAACCGCTTTTTGCTCAACTTTGTTCTTGTGCCAGAGCAAGAACGCACACTGATGAATTTGTTAAGTAAGACCTACAATTACATGTTTGGTCCTGGCGTTCCTTATCGCTGGAGCAAAGAAAAGACGGTCACAGCCACCGTTTGTAATCCCAATGCTGATGATAAAACTGTTCAATGGACCCAAAGTGCTGGTGTCAGTTGGCTTCCTGTTCTTGAAAACCGCCTTCGCTTTGAAACTCAGGTCGAAACAAACCCCTGTCCACCATTCAGCGATCTGAATACTCATTCAATTGTTCACGTCAAAGACTGGATAGAGGTTTATGGCGACGGCATAGTTTATGCTCAAACCAGCCTTGTTGTGGATCATTACAATTACGAAATTATCGACTCTGATATTTTTATTCCTGAGGCGGATTGGGATGAGGCACTCGGTGGTCCGGGTTCATTTCAAGCAAACATAGATAATCCCAAACTGGCTCAAAGATACACACGAACCATGAAACATGAGATTGGTCATTTTTTTGGTATGCACCATCAGTTTAAATCACCTTCGATCATGGATTACAGTGGGACCGAAGATATCACAGACTATGACAAAAATGCGATGCACGAGCTCTATGAAGTCTTAGAAGAGGATTCGGTGGTGAGTGATGATTCTCACAAAGGTTATCAACATCTCTAATGCAAATAGAGAAATGAGTTTAATTGTTCAGAGATTCTGATTTTAATATTTCTGGCGCTATAGGTTTCGTTGTTAAATCATACCCAGCTTCATTGAGCAAAAAATAAAGATCAGGTATTGAACTTAATAGGCTCTGGCCTCGTTCGGTATCCAGTGTGTTTGTATAAAAAATAAAATCATTCACCTTATCCCGGCTTTCATCGTCCATGGTTTGTGTGAGTCGCTTCATAAGACTCTCGATTCCATTTCTAACGGCCAAAAACCTAGGGTGGGACAATTTAAAATAAAGAGATCTTTTTTTGTAATCGCTGAGTCTTCTTAAAGCTTCGGTTTTAATATTTCGTGGTAAATGGACAAAATCAAGAAAGGGCGGGCGAAGACAAAAAAGAAAGTCAAAGTGAACGACCTTATTGGTTTGCAAAAATTGCTCTTCACCATAATCGAGAAGATCAGTGATCGATAGAAGGTTATAGGACTGGATCACAGAACTAATACCGATTTCAAAATTCTCTGGTAAATCACTCATTAGCTTTTTAAAGTTTTTATTGATAGAGCTCCAGCGGCTGGGATAACGAATATAATCATTGATTATACCGTGACCATCAAGGCTTGCATTAATGCCCACCCATTTGAACTCTTTTAAAAGTAAAAGAAATGAGTCATTGAGGTTTGTCAGATTGATATTAAAAAAAAGTTCAATCTCTTGGGCAAAACCTTCATCCACACATTTTTTTAAAAAACGATAATTACCCTCAATCAATGTGGGTTCGCCACCGGTCATATAAATTTTTTTAAGGTGTGGAATCTTACTTTCTATATCGCGCCAGAAGTGTTCACTTTCATACCAGTTGGTGCAGCTTGAAAGCTTGAGGTCATACTTTTGCCAAAACTCAGAGTAGTGCCCATGGCTTTTTTGATCCAAATCTTTCCATTCATTATAAATCTGCACACTGTTTTGCGGGTTACACATCCGACACTTTAAGTTACATAGGTTTCCAAGTCTGAGATCAAGGTAGATCGAGGGTTCAGAGAGCTTAAATTGATCTTGTTTTGATTTTTCAACTTTTCTTAATATTTCTTCGCGACCAATTTTATCAAACCACTCTTTATTATACATTTCTCGGTGGCTGATTTTGCCAAAGCTTTCTTGTTTGTAACATTTTTCACAGCCACTGACTTTTTCTCCAAGAACCATTTTTTTTCTGATCTCTTGCATAGTGCC
>CAYMBT010000197.1:0-5242 GCA_964388755.1 uncultured Pseudobdellovibrionaceae bacterium
TGACATCCCCACCAAAATCAAAAAAATCAGCCCGTTTTAAAGATTTAACAAGCTCTTGCCAAGCCACCGCACAGTATCGTTATGATGGAAAAAGAACCGGCGTGGCTCCTGAGACTGCAAAGCCAAAAAGCAAAGCACAAATTGTTAAACACATTCTGCCGCTGAATGTTGATATTCACTCGGCCTCAAAAGCCTCACCCACAGTGGATGACAGCGGTGTTTATTTAGGCAGTGATAGCGGTTGGTTTTGGAAGATGAATTTTGAAGGCGAAATTGTTTGGAGTTTTTTTATACCCAATTCAATGAACGGTATTCATAGCTCAGTGGCTGTAGACGAACTTAAAGTTTATGTCGCGGCCTACAATGGTTTTATCTATGCCCTTGAAAAAGAAACTGGTGATCTGGTTTGGGTCAGTCTCTTGGGTGATTATATCGGCGCTTCTCCGTTACTAGCCAGCAATGCTCTTTATATTTCGGCCGAGACCTATCATCCCGACGGACTTGTTGCTAAGATTGATTGCAATTCTGGCGAGACACTTTGGGTCTCAGAATGGTTGGGTGGACACTCTCACTCGTCACCTGTTTTTGATGAAACCCATCAGCAGATTTTAGCAGGCTCAAACAGTGGACGCTTCTTTTCTTTTTCAAACGAGAGCGGCGAAACCCTGTGGAAATCTCAAATTGGTGGCCCCATCAAAGGCACCCCCGCCATAAAAGATAATCATGTCTATTTTGGTTCTTGGGATAAACACTACTACTCTTATGATCTTAAAACGGGCGAGATGATCTGGAAAACTTTCGTCGGCGGAAGAATTCAAACAAGCCTCACCCTTGTCCCCGATTCAAATGTGGGAATAACCAATACCAAAATGGGTGAACTGATTGGACTTGATCTTAAAAGTGGTGATATTTTATGGCGCCTCGTCCACGGCGACACCAACAATATGTTTAGTGTTCTTGTCACCCATGATCCAGACCGCAAAAATGAATACTTAGCCTGGAGCCGCTGTCACGAAGTAGAACTTTGCGTGCTCGATGCCAAAAGCGGAAAGCTTATCAATAAACTCACCCTCCCTGGTAGCTTCACAGGTGTGCCCTACGCCCATAAGGACAGAGTTTACATCAGCCTTGATAAAAACGCAGGCCTTGTCATCCTTGAATAAAGAGCCTTCCCAAAAAGACTATTTTTGAGCCTATAGTTTTTTGAAAAGCCTCTTATTTGTCAGACTGTCATACAAATTGACAATTAAAAGCCTTAAATCAAGTTTTTTGCAGGCATTGACTTTGCACATAGAAAACTTGTTTCAAGGAGAATGAGAAGCTGTCCCCTCAACTCAAGTTTATCAAAAATATTTATTTTTGGAGAAATCAATGAACACAATTCTGAGCATAATCCTATTAACGCTACTACCTTCAATCAGTTCAGCTGGTCAATTTATACCCAGTTGTCGCCACAAAGTTCTTGAATTGAATCTCACAGAAGTCGCCCAAAGTGCTCAACAAAATACGGCTCACGACCAACAAATCCTCTGGGAAAATTTAAGTTTTGAGAGACCAAAAAAAATTGATCGCACCAGCATCGGGGACTCGACCTATCTCATCTACAAAACTATTTCTATCCAAACAAATGGACGAGCTCGACAAGCTAAGGGACTTCTGACATTTTTTATGCTCGAAGACGATTGCCAGATCACCAACGCCCAATATTTTCACCATCTTTAATGATGGTGAACTAAACCTCTGAACTGCTCCTTGAGTTTAATTTTAGTGAAGTTTACTAATTTGTTTATCTTCATTGCTTAGGATTTTCTCTGACAAAGGCATCGCTGTCCGTGGCCCAAATATCCCAGGCGTCTTCTGGCGTCCTTATTCCGTAAAAGGTTTGGCCGTAGGCTTTAAATTTATAATCAGGCTTTGCCAGCTCTATAAACTTTTTGTGATCCTTGAAACGAAGAACAACAGCTTTTTGTGATCTCTTTTTCTTTTTAAGGGGATCTTTAAAATCTTTAAATAAATTGATGTTAATAATATGAAAACCTTTGTCATTTGATATTGAACCATTTGTAACTGGGACCAAGCTAAAATCAGAAATACGACCATATTCTTCGTCATTCAGATCCACAATGGTGGCAATAATTTTATCTGTCGTATTAGTGTTGGGCTCGGCAGGTTTTACATTTAAAAACTTTTTAGGTAGTTTGTCGTACTTAACTACAAAAAGGGTAATGCCACTGACTATTGGTTTTTTTGTAGCGATATAGTCCCATCCCGGTAAAACTTCAGTACTGCTTTTTTCCCATTCAAAATTTTTGTGAAAAGTAAAAATTCCGTAATCCTTAAATTTGTTTTCAAGAGATTGAAAGATCTGAGCGATTTGACCTTCTGTTTTAAAACCTAAGCCATGATAGGATTCTGCAACCTCACCTTTAGACTCTTTTAAAGCCACCATAGCTTTATAGTCGGGCGTATAACACCACTCTAAATATTGCTTTAAAGGATAATCATCAGGCTTAAAATACAAAAACCGACAAGCCATCGGGCCAGGATGCATAACAGGTTTGCGACGAGTAAAAAAACCCATTTTCTCAAACCGAAAATAATCCTCTTCTTTTTCTGTCACCGTATAAGTATGATCAAAATAAACAGCTTCACCTGAAGTTTCCTTTTTTATTTGACTCGTACAACCCGACACCCAAACTAGGATCAAAATCAAACCTTTATACATCTGATACCTTTCGAAAATAATTGATTTCAACTTTAAACTCTCATCCCACCCCCAATCAATAGCTATGCAGATATAAAAAGAGAAACCTTCAAAAGATTCACATTCCCTAAACAAAAAATATGACAGCCCACTCCTGCAAAAAGAACCCGGTCCCTTTATAAAAAGACTTGGTCATTCTAGGCCATCCCTAGATATGCGGAAAAGGGACTTGGTACCTTTAAGAAAAGGGACTTGGTACCTTTAAGAAAAGGGACTTGGTACCTTTAAACTTATTTGGTTATTGGGGTGGAAGGGCTAAAAGGAGGGATGCATAAGAAGGCTTTTTTGCCAGAAAAGATGTGTTTGGTTTGCCAAAGACCTTTTAGCTACCGTAAAAAGTGGGAGAAGTGTTGGGATAACGTTTTGTACTGTAGTGAGCGATGTCGAAGAAACAAAAAGTCGAAAAACGAAAAGATCGAATCAAAGCCATAGAGCCCGAAGATTTTGATCGGATTATTAAAATGGCCCTCGAGGACAGGACTCCCTTTGAATTGATCGAAGCTCAATTTAATCTAAAGCCTGATGACGTTGTTATATTTATGCGCCAGCAGCTCAACCCCACCTCCTTCAAACGCTGGCGCAAACGGGCCCACGAACAAGGGCAATTAAAAAATCCAAAAAAGAGTGGGCTTGAAGCTGATCGTTTTAAATCAAAAAATCAACGCATTGATGGCTCAATTAAAGAGCGAAAACGCTTCTAAATTTAACAATTATTATTCTTGAAATTTTCTTGGACTAAGAATCAATAAAACAAATCTAGCGGGTCAGGCTTTCGGTGGTGACTTCTTTACCCGAATCTCGGCTGCTGATGATTCTGACTTTATCAGGGCTGAGTGGCTCAACAAGGATTTGGTACTCCAGCACAACCGGGTATCTGATGTGATCAATGATAGGTAAGTGCTCCCATTCTTTACCATCTTGAGAAATGGCTTTCTCAGAGCTTTGCAGACAGTTGTAATGAGAGGATTTTTTAACCGGCTGACAATTTAAAATATAACGGGTCACGGTAAAAAGTTTTTTACAATTTTTATCACTAAAAGACTGAACCAACCACTGAAGACGCTGATTTTTAACAGTATAAACTGTACGAACTGACTGATCCGAATTAATTTCTGATGCAGAACACTCGCCCTTCCAATCCTGGTCGCGCAAAAGATCAAGTCCACCCGAAGTTTTTAATGCAACACTCACAGGACGAATCCCCGAATTTTGTAGTGTCATCGGTGATGCAATTTTTTGTGAATTTATTCTTTGCTCTAAAGGCGGCTCAGAGATTTTTGGTTGAGTCGCACAAGACAGAGTCAAAAAAAAGAGAAGCATAAGACCGTAAAAAGGTTTTAATAAATTCACGGGCTCCTCCAAAACAAAAGTTTAACCTCATTATTTGACACCAAAATGACAGAATGATCAACCCAAACTCCAAAAAGTTTTTAAGGGCTTTTTAAATGCAAACAGATTCTAACTGAGTCGCTGGATAATTTTTATAGGGCATTAAGCCTAAATCTTTAAGGCTTAAATTTCTTGATCTCATGATCTGAAAAGTCAGCTCTGATCCCCACTTGTCAGCACTCCCTGGATCGATCGAATAGACCGGGTCTTTAAGAGCTTCGCTTAAAGTCACAAAACGGACACCTTTATCTTTGTAACTTTTTAGAAGTTCATCGAAAACTAAAGCGTCAAAGGCTCCACTATGAAGGAGTAAAATATGGGGTATAGAACGTTTAAATAGTTTTTTAGAGATTTGATCGGCTCGTAAAAGTTGGTCTACTGCATTTTGCAAATAGCTTTTCTTAAGCCAGTCTATAGACTTTTGATCTTTTTGATCAAAGCAGCGAGCGTAAGGGTTGTTCCAGCTCCAGTCTTCAAAATCGATGGTCACTTGGGCTATTTTGTAATCTTTTTGTTTAAGGTATTCACGTATTGAATTTCTTTTTGTGAGATGATCCCCCTCTCTCAGATAGGGATAACGAAAGAACTTCCATTCTTTATTAGAATTTAATTTTTTTAATAGGGGTTCGTTTTTATCAATCGCTAATTTAAAATCTTCAATAGACGTTTGATGGAGATCTTCGTGCAGATAGGCGTGATTACCGACCGAAAACTGAGACTCTTTCCAGATCTCAAGAACCTTCATAAGGCTTGGATCATTAATAACTTTTCCACCATTGATAAAGGCATGGGCATCGGGCACTTGGTGTTTTTTAAGGGTTGTGACCATACTTTGCACAACTTCTAAAAAAGTCATATTGTTTGGCAGCTGACCGTGGGTCGGAAGATCGTCAATAGTAATAGCGACTTTGATCTCGGCACAGAGATGTTGGGAAAACAAAAGTACAAAGACGATGTTTAAGATAAACTTCATAAAGAAAAGGTCTAAAAAATAATTTTAAAGACCGGCTTCTGGTTTACGTGGCTCTTTAAGGCGAACAGCCACGCCCCAATCGGCCACATGACTTTTAATGGCTTCTGGATTATGGG
>CAYMBT010000198.1:0-5236 GCA_964388755.1 uncultured Pseudobdellovibrionaceae bacterium
CATTTTTATGTCCGGAAATGTCCATTTAAATGGAAGTCTCTATCGCGGAGAAAATGTAACTGTTAAACAAGCTGGTCGAATCAAAATTGCTGGCGGTATTCTACAGATGGATACATCTGGCGTGAGTGATTCTTATAAAAGTTTATCTTTTGAACTCTCACAGAAAACAGCCACTAGTAACTTATCTCACATTCATGACTCTATGACTTTTGAAGGTCTTGGTGGTCTTAATATTATAAACATAGAAAATGATATATTTTTGGCTGGTAAAAGCCGTTTAATTTTTAAAGGAAGTTCTGCGGACACTTTTATCGTCAATGTATTTGGTGATTTCAAGTTAGCCGGTCAAGCTGATGTCGAAGTCAGTGGTGTAGAATCAGATAAAATTCTTTTCAATCTTATCGGAGAGGGTGATGCACAGATTGTTGGCCAAGCCTTTATAAAAGGAACAATTTTAGCCACCGATCGCTCTATCCATGTTGCTGGTCAAGGCTCTATTCGAGGTTCACTTGTTGGTGGTGAAAGAATTCATTTAGCCGGAAATGCAAGTATAGAAGCTTCGCTCGGTTTTTGCTTAAATGAACCATCTGATGACAGTGAAAACTCTGATGATGATGGCAGTAATGACGATGGTAGTGATGATGATGGTAGTAATGATGACGGAAGTGATGATGGAATGTCGACAGACTCTGGCCCGGTTACCGTTCCTGTGACAGATGATGGCACGGTTTCTTATCCTGATGATACAGAGACCATGCCAGTGGATGACTCAAGCAATGCTCCGGTTAATGATAATAACGATCCTGATCTTGCTCCAGTTGAGGACAATAACGATCCAACTCTTGAAGATCCGGTTTTAGTAATTGACCCTGACCAGTACTGAGGTGGATTAGAAATTAATTGGAATTTGGTTTAATTTCTCCCGAACTTATCTTAGACCAATAGTCGTTAAGTTCTGATTTAACTTTCGGAACTAGAAAATAAAGACCTAAAATATTAGGAAAGGCCATTCCTAGAATCATCAAATCCCCAAACTCTAAAACATTGGTTGCTGTTGTAATGGCTCCTAGATAAACCACTATGCAAAGTGAAAGTTTATAAGCCAAAGAGTACTTTTCACCAAAAATATAACTAAAACAGCGCTCACCATAGTAAGACCAAGAGATAATGGTAGAAAAAGCAAAAAGAACAACAGCAATGGATAGCACATAAGGAAACCAAGGTAAGATTCCACCCATAGCACGGGAGGTGAGTGCTGCCCCTTGGTTAGCAGCAATCAGATCTGAGTAACTGGGGTTATTGTATGCCCCTGTAATAACAATCACCAAAGCTGTCATGGTACAAATGATAACGGTATCAATAAAAGGTTCAAGAAGTGATACAAGTCCCTCTTGTATAGGGAATTCTGATTTTGCAGCAGAATGGGCAATGGCCGAAGAACCGACACCAGCTTCGTTTGAAAAAGCAGCGCGACGAAAACCAGTGACCAACACACCAATAAAGCCACCGTAGCCGGCTTCAGGAGAAAATGCACTTTTCACTATAAGAAGAAGAGCTGCCGGGATTTCACTAAAAGAAATAATTAAAATATAAAGGCAGGCAAAAAGGTAAATAGCACACATCAGGGGCACAATTTTTTCAGCCACACCAGCGATTCGCTTGATACCGCCAATAATCACAACTCCCACAAAAAAAGCCATGATCAGACCATAGACCCAGCGATGGTCAGCAAGAAAGGGTATGGATTCTGATATGGCATGCAGTGATTGGTTCACTTGAAATGAACCGCCGCCGCCGTAAGATCCACCAATGGTGAGAACACAGAACACAAAGGCTAAAAACTTTCCAAGGCGAGCGTAGCCTTTTTCAGCAAGACCGATAGAAAGATAAGCCATCGGGCCACCCATAATGTGTCCATCCCCTCGGCGCTTACGATAGATCATTGCTAACGAACACTCTGTGAACTTAGAACTCATACCAAGAAGCCCTGCTATGATCATCCAGAAGGTAGCCCCTGGCCCACCAATAGAAACCGCAATAGCAACACCAGCAATATTACCTAATCCCACAGTGGCAGACAGAGCCGTTGTCAAAGCCTCAAAGTGAGAGACCTCACCGTCATCCCCCGGTCGATCAAATTTTCCACGGGTGATTTCTATGGCGTGCTTGAAAGCTCGAAAGTTAATAAAGCGAAAATAGAAAGTAAAAAACAAGGCGCCAGAAACCAGCCATAAAACTGCAAAGGGCAGCTCAATACCATCGATAAAAAAAAGCACATCGAAAAAAAACAGACTGGCAATAACGTGGTTGATTTGACCAAAGATCTGATTCACCCAATTGGATGCAAGATCTCGACTTAAAAAAAATGGACTGTGTAACAAAAGATTAAAAAAGATCATCCGTCTCCCCCAAAGAGATTGTGATTTTTTAGATCAGAAATAAAAAAGGACTTAATGTGGCCTGAAACCTATCGAAGAATTAGAAATCTGTCAGTTCTTACGCGATAACAGCGGGCGTTATTCGCAGAAGGCCTTTATCATTGGTAAAAAAGGGCAAAAAAAAACCGGAGATGGTCTCCGGTTTCTTATAATTTCGTCTTTTAAAGACAAAAATTATTTAAGCATTGATTTGAATTCAGAACCTGGACGAAATTTAGGGTACCAAGCAGCTGGGATTTTGATTTCTTTACCAGTTTGTGGATTTCTTCCTTTACGAGCTTTTCTTTTTTGTTTTGTGAAAGTACCGAAACCAACCAATTTCACTTCGTCACCTTTTTTAACAGAACGACGGATTAGATCGATTGTAGCGTCAAGAATACGCTCAGTTTGTGCTTTAGTTGTCTCAGTTGTTTCAGCTACGTGCTCAATAAGCTCAGCTTTGTTCATGGAATCTCCTTAGTTGTTGTTAGTGTTTGCTTAAACTATTTACTCTGAAATTGAATCCTATGGCACTAGAGGGGTCAAGACAAAAAAATAAAAAAAATAATTTTTTGTTTATTATTTAACAATTCAGAGAGAAAAATGTTTTTTTCAGAGGGAAATGATTTTTTTTTAAGCAAAAATCAGAAAATGACAAAGGCACAACCTCGGTCTGGTTGTGCCTTTGCAAGCGAGGGACTTTATTTTTTTTAAGTATATTTGTACTAATTCCTATTGAATTATTCCAATTTCTCCGTTTGGAACCACCATTTTATAGGAGTTTCCACTCTGTTGAAGAGCAATATTATTTTGAGCATTAAATAATTCGTTAGAATTAGCTCTTGGAAAAAACTCAACGATATCTCCGTTACCACCGTTTGAACCTGTGCGGATCATAACAACGATAGAGAAAAGATTTCCGTTCTGTAAGTTATACTGCAAGTCCACTCGGTGACTGCTCGCTA
The DNA here is from genome assembly GCA_964388755.1 of uncultured Pseudobdellovibrionaceae bacterium. Lineage (GTDB taxonomy): Bacteria > Bdellovibrionota > Bdellovibrionia > Bdellovibrionales > JAGQZY01 > JAGQZY01. Next base: position 3,383 of record CAYMBT010000198.1, read on the forward strand.
ATGTTGGAGCTTGTGTCCCAGTCTGTTGACCACCAGTTCCAGTAGTTACAGTTGTTGTTGAACCAAAAGAACACTCAGCAGAAGTTGGTGCACCTGTGATTTCAGTACTGAGCCATCCAATAAAAAGTGGAACAGCACAACCGTTAACTATATTAACAAACAATCCGTTAAAAAAGCCTGGGTTGTATGTACCATTGTTGTTCAATGGTGGTGGGATGGGTGCTAAACCACCGCCTGTTTGTTGTCCGCCGCCAGCACTATAACCAAATGTGCTCATATAAAGAGTCATGTTGGTAATATTAAATGTGCCGGTGCTATTACACTGATTTGTGCAATTCGCAGGTGGCTGTGTTGGGTTAGTGGGTTGATCTTTGTCTACAGGTGCTGCTGGAGCAGAAGTTGATTTCTTACTTCCACAAGCAGAAATGATTAGACCTGCAAACAAGGCTAATATTCCTAGGGTTAATTTACGTGTCATTTTATACCTCGCTTAAAAAGTTAAACTTTGTCAAACACAGCTATTACACTCTCTATGCCAAAATGAGACGATATTTAATTTAATAATATCAGTGGTTTATGGGCGTCCCAAAGCCACTGCCAAAGCTTAAACGTAAGTTGTCACCCCCTGTGTAAAGTATCAACACAGATTAAAACTAATAGATTGGCGCTGATATTTTTTTGTACTTGTGAGTTTGCATAATATTTTTTGCGGACTCAAAGTGACTCAGGGTTCATCTTCTAAGAAGTATCTCTATATATATGACAAAAAAAATGAGGCCCTTTAAAAGGCCTCATCGTTGAAATGGTTCAATCACCTAATTTGAAATTAAAGGGATATTTTTATAACCCCTCTAGCGACATAAACATTATGGCTTCATTTCTTTAGACTGAGCCAGCTGTGGGGTGTTCGTCTTTAAAGTGAGTTTTTCTTGCAGTTCAAGATCACCGGTCACAATTTCATTGGCGAGTAAAAGGTGACTGGATGGTGTTTGACCTTCAAGTCTTATATTATAGACATCGTTACTAGTCTGTTGGTTTTCAATGGCCACAACTTTCTTCCACTGACCATCATAGGTCTTCATCTTCATATTAAGGCTGATGTCTTGCGCTGGTACTACGCCTTTTTCAGTGAACATGGGATGAAGTTCAGTGACGGTCAGGATTTTACCATCCTCTAATTTAAATTGGATCACAGGTTTTGTCTCAGGTCCCTTAACAATCTCTTGAATGGGAGAACGTGTCCCATCGGCCAGCAGAATTTTATCGCCAATTTGTAAGCGTTCAATGGCGACTTGAACCCGAGGACTGACGCGGATCTGCGTCCCTTGTGCAAAACAGCCATCTGTTCGCGGGTTGGCTCTATCACATTTTTTGACGGCCATCTCGTTAAGACGAATGACGACGGTCGATTGATCTTCTTGGTCGATCATATCTCTTTGGTCTTTTATGTTTCTTAAAATGTTCTCGATTTCCCGTTCAGTATTTTTATTGATCAAACCACTTTTTGTAAACTGACCACGTTTGGCTTCTTTATTGTGATGGCGATGAAAGAGTACAAGTCCTTTTTTAATACTTTTGACAAGATCACTTTCGCAAAGCGGAGCAACCTGTTGAACTGCATTTTTCATTCTAGGCGCAGCCACTCTTGGATCTTTGTCCTCCCTCATTCCAATCAGAAGATCGTTAAATTCATTGATGTCTAAAATTTCTTCGTCAGCACACTTTTTATTATTATTGTGATCGATACATAAAAATACGTCGTAGCTCTCACCTTTGAACGAAGTTGTAAGACTCGCTTTGATTTCTTCATCAAATTGTTTCTCAAAATCGGTAACATCAATTTTTGAACCAAAG
>CAYMBT010000199.1:0-5216 GCA_964388755.1 uncultured Pseudobdellovibrionaceae bacterium
AAATCATTTCTGTTGTCGAGCTTTTTTGTTGAGGTTGGGTCATAAAATTCATTAGAAAAAAGTTGGTGTGATTGATCAGTCTCCATAGTTCGTCGGTCAGTAATTTTAAAGGGTGAATTAAAAAGGTTATTAAGCTCATAGGAAAAATAATGAGACCAATCACTGGTGCATATAGAGCATTGACTAAAATACTTAAGGGATTCAGTGGACTAAAATTGTTAATCACTGGTGTCAGTAAAAAGTAGCAAGAGATCGACTGGGTGAAATTGTTTTTTCCAAAAAAAAGACCCAGGCTTGCTAGCCAACTGAGTAAAAGTGAATAGCGATGATATTCGTTGAGATTAAGACTAAGACAAAAGACAACACTCAGTAATACACAAACAGAAGAAGAATAAAAAAGTTTAAATTTTTCGTTACCAAGACTCAGTAATCGGTGGATCCAGGCTCTGAGTGCAGGCATTTGAAACTCTGTACAGCAGACAAAGATAAACAAAAGAACAATTTCAACTTTGCCACATATTTTGGGTGGAAGAATAAAACGAATGAGCTTTGATAAAAAATAAAGATGGGCACCCGAGACAATCATAATATGTATGATGCCGATTTGCTTCATGGCCGCCACAGCCTGGATGTCTTTGATTTTAGAGCCACAAACAATAGCTTGGTAAAACTCTGTCCATTGGCTGTGTGGTGAGGCCATCAGGCATAATCTGTGGGCTTCTGTACTTAAGTTGGTAAGTTCTAGAAAAAAAAGAGATAAAATTCGGCCCAGCAAAATGATTATTATAAAGGCATAAATCATGATGCTCATGCTTAGCAATTTTTAATCTCAAAAGAGAGGTTCTTGGCTTAAAGATGGTCAAAAGTCGTCCGTCACACAATCACAGATTCTGACCGAAAAATGAAAAAAATACGAAAAACTGAGTTATTACAGATCTTTAAGTGTGGTCACAAAGCGTGCAATCCGCTCAAAACCAATACCATCAATGGGTCTAAGGTCCAGTGGGCCACTGATTCCACAAAGTCTGTGGAAAACATTTAAATTTATGGGGATTTATAATTCAAAGTGGCCGTATTTTTAATTTGAGTCAAAATTGGGTTAGGTTTTTGTTTAAAGTTACAGCAGCTCTAAAAAGAGTAAGCTTGCCCATTCTTAACCCCTCTCTATACAATATGTTCTATGGTGAAAAAAAAATCCTGCTCAAAACTATTTAGTGTTTGCATTCAAGGACTGATACTCATTACTCTTATCGGTTGCTCAACCTTCCAACAGAAAACAGAAGTTATTAGTTTACAGAAAAAAAGAATTCAACGACTTGAGCGCGAAGTCAAAAGACGTGATCAACAGATTTCTAAAATGGAAAACAAACTTTTTGTAAAGACCCTGCAAAAAGACAACGAAAAAAAGTCTCTCTTAAAACTCAAAAAAATGATTGGTCAAAAACAATGGCTTCAAGCTTTGCAGATGAGCTCGCGTCTCAAAAAACAATATCCACGCTCAGCCACTTTGACTCAGTATCGAGCCATTATTTTTAAAAGAATGGGCCTCAAGCGCCAGGCCGAGCTCGAATATATCCAGTTCAAAGCCCTCAGTTCTGGCCCGTCTAACAGCAAAAAGCTAAAGAGGTAATTTTTTATGAGATCACTTTTAGTTTTTTTACTGATCCCCTCGGCTTGGGCTTTTGCTCAAGAAGGTTCGAGTTACGAAAAAAGAATGCATCAGATCTACGTACAGTCCTATAGCCAAGAGATTGATGATCAACTGTGGGAAGACTATATTAAAACCCTGAATACCCGTTCTTACAGTGTCGTCGAAGGTGATAATCTTTGGACCCTGAGCGAAGTTTTTTTTGGCGATGGTTTTTTTTGGTCAAAAATTTGGTCTTATAATGAAAAGTTAACCAACCCCCATGAAATCAAAGTCGGTCAAGAGATCCGTTTTTTTACGGGCTCAATTCAAGAGGCTCCCGGTGTTTGGGTTTCTGATATGGATCAACAAAAACCAAGCGCTGTAGTGCCTGAAGGTTTTAATCTTGTCGAACAATCTGTTGAAGAGAATCAGGAAGAAGATGATCTATTAAATGCTAGCAAAAGCACAGAATCAGAAAAAGTCACTCTCACTCAATTTCAAAAAGAGAATCAACTTTATCCTGGAGCCCCGGTTCTACCACCACCCCGTGCCCAATCTAAGCCTGTTTTAAAAGTTATACCTTCGACCTTTATGAGTTCTGATGGTTATGATCTTTCTAAATATAATGAGAAAGGGATCAGCCTTGATTTAAGACCCCCTGTAAGACTTAACCCTCTTTTTGTGGGTCATACATTTATTTATGGAGGCTCAGCTTCAGAGTACCCAAAACTGGGCCGGCTCATAGAGACTGAAAATGGTAATTCTCTTTTAGGTCCTAATGAAATGGTTTATGTCAAATCCCAAGCCAATCTATCCATAGGTGACAAGCTTACCGTCATGGGTGAAGACTACCCTTTTGATCGTAATTCTATCCAAGGATCCGTAGTCCGTTTTATGGCACAAATTAGAATTACAGAAATATTAAAAGACAATAATTTTAGAGCCATTGTGTACCGAAGCATCTCTGATATGAAACCGGGTGCTTGGATTTCTCAAGAAAGTATTCCCACTTTTGAAGATGATGAGTCAGGAAGACAGTCCTCGATCCGTTCAATTATCATTGGCGGCGGGCAAACTTTAATGAGTCAAATCTATGGACAAAGTGATGTGGTCTTTCTTGATGGTGGCATCAATCAAGGTCATAAAGTGGGGGATATTCTTGGGATTTATAAAAGAAGATCCAGTCGTGAAAAAGACTCTCAGATTGCCATCAGTCCTACACCCATTGGCTACCTAAAGATCTTTAGAGCTGAACCCAATCTCTCTTCGGCTTTTATTCTTAGGTCCAATGAAGCCATACTGGCGGGTGATGAAACAGGTCCTCTGGTTTCTTCATCCGTGGCGATGAAAGAAACCCAGTAAAAAACTTTAAGTTCGGTCGTCGAATTCTGTTTTGCGATGACAATGATCCGAGTCTTCAAATATTTTTGCTAAAAAGATGAACTCTTTCTTGTATCTCTATTTTTAATACAAAGTTTTAAAAAAAGAGGAAGTTTGCAAGAACCTATCAAGATCCATTTAAATGATTTGCCCCAATGCCTTCGGCAAATTCCAAAGCCACCGGCAAAAATATTCTATCAAGGTGAAAAGAGTCTTTTGAGTTTAAAATATATTGGGATTGTTGGAGCCAGAGAAGCTTCACCTTGGGCGTTAGAATGGATGGAGCACGAAATTGCACCGGTACTTAAAAAATTAAATATAGGAATTGTGAGTGGCGGGGCAAGGGGAGTTGATCAGAAGGCACACTGGCTGGCCATAAGAGCTGGTGTGCCGACTCTGATCGTTTTACCCAGTGGACTTAAAAATAAATACCCAAAAACCATAATCACCCTAGAAAAAAATCATAATGTCGGTTTTTTATCAGAGTATGAACCTGATGATGAGATGAAAAAGTATTATTTTTATGATCGTAACCGGATTATAGCAGCTCTGAGTCAGTGGGTCCTTATTGTTCAAGCTCACCGAAAAAGTGGAACAATGATTACTGCACAATATGCAACAGACTTTGGAGTACCAGTGTTCAGTCTGCCGGGGCATCCCCTGGATCTGACTATGTCGGGTAATAACCAGCTTCTTTTTGATGGGGCCCAGATGGTGAGAGACAAAAATGATCTTTTACAATTATTGGTCTAAAATTAAAAGAGCTTCCAGCTGACTGATAAAAGAGCCACATCCATAAGTTGAGTCACAGGAGTACCATCAAGCTCTTTGATATCTATAAATCGAATCTCAAGGTTCATATATGCTTTATTAGAGAGTCGTCCACTGAGTCCCAATTTAAAACCATCGCCATCATATTCGCTGGTCACCCCAGCAGCTTCTGTTTTTAAGTTGGCAGAAGCAAGGTAAGTGAACCAAAAACGCCAGGTCTTAAAGTCTCCGCCAAGACAAAGTCCCATGTCTGTTGCGGTGGATGTGGGAGTCGATGCTATTTGTAAGTTGTGATAGCCAAGATCAGCGAGAACAAAAAAACTGGTGAACTCTAAGCCAAGCTTAGTGGTTAGACCAATTCCTTGGGCCCTTTGTGCTTGTCTGTGACCACGGTTATAACCAATGCCTGGTTCAAAATGAAAAAGGGCTTGAGATGTTATGGGGAAAACCAAAAACAAACCTAATAGAATTAAAAAATTAAAAGTTTTCATAATGAATATTAAATAATTTTTAAGCGGTTATGACAAACAAATTCAATCAAGAATGGTTTCGCCCCTCAAAAGCTTTAACTGGTCAATGACCTACTTAATTTTAGCGAAGAGTTTAGTTTTGGATTTTTTGAGCCAAAAATGAAGGTAAGAAATTTGAATTAAAAAATTTAATTCCAGTTTCGTTTTAAAAAATAAAAAGAAACGGGTAGTAGAACTATGGTGGGTAGCCACGCTCCAATAAAAAGAGGAACCTGGGGTGATTTCGACAAGCTGTTGCCAACCACAAAAAGAAGCCAGTAAGCAACAATCACAGACACGCTGATCACGCCTCCCCCCGATTTTCCGGAGCGATTATGGGTCGTCGCCCCAAGGCCAACGCCTAAGAGTACAAAAAGAATGCAAGCAAAAGAGAGAGCAAAACGTTTATGCCACTCAAAATGATAGGCCCTCATTTTTTTAGGATCTTTTTCATTTTTAAATAAATGATCGAGATCCTCATAGGTCAAACTTTCCATGGATTTATCGCGAGTGCTTTTTTGGGTCGGTTCTATAATTTGTAGATCATAGGTTTTAAAATGAATTTTGGTGTGACCATCATCTGTCATTTTATGGATATCACCATTAAACAAGCGAACAAAAGCTTTGTAAGAGTTAAAACTCTTTTCTCTGAGGATTTGACCTTTTTCAGAAATGATAGTGGTGGGGCTTTTTGCATTTCGTTCGTCATAAATAAATACGTTTTCAAGCTCTTCGGTGACTTTATTAATTTTATTGGTGTAGACAACAAGATTAAAAAAACCAGTGAATGTCCCTTCTTTAATCGCAGATGATACTTTTGAGTTTCCAATATCAAGGATTAAGAGTTCGTATTGACGGTTACCCCAAGGACCAATCTTAAAAGTGGTATAAGCCGAAAGAATGGCGATTGAAACACCAAGAGTCAG
>CAYMBT010000200.1:0-5208 GCA_964388755.1 uncultured Pseudobdellovibrionaceae bacterium
CCAATCTTAAATTTATCATTGATTCTATTTATCGACTTGATCCTGACACCAGGCTTTTATGCCTTCCCGAAAACAGCCTTTATCTAAAACTTGAAAAAGAACCCTTAAAAAAAGACAAGGCCTTTACTAAAGACTCTTCTCAAATCAAAGAGCTGCAAAAAATAGCGATCGATAAAAATCTAAATATCCACATGGGAGGAATCCCGTGGCTAATCAAAGATAAAATCTATAACGAAGCACTACTGATCACCGACAAGGGCGAAATTAAAGAAACCTACGAGAAAATGCATCTCTTTGACGTCAATCTTGGCCCAGGCCTTGATGTGTGTGAATCTGCATCTTTCTCGCGCGGGCAAAGATTAAATGTGATTAAAATCGATGGGTGGCGGCTAGCCACCTGCATTTGTTACGATGTCAGGTTTCCAGAACTTTTTGTCCATTACATGGAAAACGAAAAAGTCGACGGCTTTATTGTGCCAGCGGCCTTCACCACAAAAACCGGCGAGCTGCACTGGAAGCCCCTTTTACAAGCCCGGGCCATCGAGACCCAAGCCTATATTCTGGCGGCGGCCCAAGTGGGTTACCATCGCGATAAAGCCCAAACCATGCTCAGAAAAAGCTGGGGCCAAAGCCTAATATTTAGCCCGTGGGGGCGAGTGATCAAAGAATCGGCCAGTTACGAGGCCTTTTTGGACTCTCATTTGACAGATCACCAGCCACTGCCTACTGTATTAGAGAGGGCTGAGATCGACAGCTATCGTCAATCCGTACCTGTCAGCAGCCATCGCTATTACAAAATGGAGCTTGTTAAAAAATGACTTATCTAAAATCTCTTTTTTTATTCACTTTTCTTTGTCCTCTGTTTTTGTACGCCGACCTTAATAACAACATCATGAACCTGAATAAAGAAGAAGTGATCATTGATCCTGCTTATATGGATGCCGTCTCTTGGGATGCCCCAAGCTTTCCGTCGCGCAAGCCCGAAAGCGATATCACAAGACAACTGGCCACAAACCAAAGCCAAGACACCGACTGGCAAGGCGGGCAACTTGCGGTACTTAAAGAGATCCCTTACAGCTACCCACAACTGAGCGATCGCATCTTACAGCTTCGTACTCTCAGCGAAATCGAAGGTTCAAAAGCTATTGAAACTCCTACGCCTGAAGAAGAAGCTTATTCTACTGGGGATTAAGCCTCTATTGCGGCTAAGAGCTCATTCTGATCAAACTCAAACAGGGCTTATTTCAAAGAAATTCTTACCTTAAAGAATGTATAGAATCGTACGAGTTTTCTGTTTTCGACTTCAAAAAAAAGTGACTTAAATCTCGTTAAATAAATCCCTATTTATCCCATGAAAAACATAGGCTAGACCCTTAGGCTGATTAGGTTTATGTTCTTAAAATATAAGAACCTAATCTATTAAGCGAGGTGCCTGTGAACCCAGAAATTCAACGTGAAGAAATGGATGTGGATGTATTAATCGTGGGCGGTGGATCCGCGGGGCTTTCTTGTGCCCTACGCTTTCAACAAATGGTTGAAGAGCATAACCAAAAAAATCCTGAACAAGCTATTGAACCCATGGTGGTCGTCCTTGATAAGGCGGCCGAGATCGGTGCCCATTCTTTATCGGGTGCTGTGATGAATCCAGTATCCTTAGAAGAGCTGATGCCTGATTATATGGAGCAAGGCTGCCCCATCCTGAGCGATGTGACTAAAGAAGCGGTTTATTATTTGGGAGATGATTACAAAGTTAAAGCACCTATCTTGCCACCCCCTTTTAAAAATCACGGTAACAAAGTCATTTGCCTAGCACAGTTCACCCGTTGGTTGGGTCAAAAAGCTGAAGCTAAGGGTGTTAATGTGTTCTCTGGCTTTGCGGCCGTTGAAGCGCTTTATGATGGTGATAAAGTTGTTGGTGTTCGAACCGGTGATCGTGGTTTAGATAAAGACGGCAAGCCCAAAGAAAACTTTGAGCCTGGCATGATCATTCGATCAAAGGTCACCATTTTTGCCGACGGTACAAGAAGTCCGCTGTTTAAAAGAGTCAGCGAAAAATTAAATCTTCGTCAAGGCAAAAACCCCGAAGTTTTTGAACTTGGGGTTAAAGAGGTGATCCAACTTCCAAAAGGGCATGGGATTACGGGCGAGGTGATTCACACCACAGGCTTCCCATTAACCCAAGGCATTGGCGGAACTTTTATTTATGGCTTACCCGATGATCAAATCGTTGTTGGCCTTTGCGTTTATTTGGATACCACAGATCCACTGCTTGATCCCCATCGCGAACTGCAAAAACTAAAAACCCATCCCTTCTTTAGAGACAAACTTAAAGGGGGCGAGGTCATTGCCTACGGAGGCAAAACATTACCCGCTGGCGGATGGTTTTCAATGCCTAAACTTTATCATGACGGCATGCTTGTGGCCGGAGACGCTGCCAGCATGGTGGATGTTAAAAAGCTTAAAGGCATACACCTTGCCATGAAGGCCGGAATGCTGGCGGCCGAGACTTCGTTTGAAGCATTTATTAAAAATGATTTCTCGGCAGACACACTGAAAGTTTATGAAGATAAAATCAATAATTCGGTGGTGAAGTCTGATCTTTGGCTCACCAGAAACTTTCATCAAACGGTGAACAAAGGTTTGTTTTTGTCTTTACCAGAGGTGGCTTTGCAAGAGATCACCGGCGGCCGCGGACTTTTCGAGAGAATGGCCATTAAACACGAAGATTATCAAACCACCGAGACAGTGCTTGATATTTGGGGTGTGGATGGAATGAACCATAAAGCCAATAAACTTCCAGAGCCTGACGGAAAGCTGTTCTTTGATAAGCTTTCAAGCGTTTACCTGACGGGCACCATGCATGATGAGGACTCTCCTAATCACTTAAAGCTTCAAGATGGCAGCATTTGCCAAGACACTTGCTATCCAAAGTACAATTCGCCCTGTAATCACTTTTGCCCGGCCAATGTGTACGAGATGATCGAGGATGAGGCTAATAAGGGTAAGAAAAAGTTACAGATTAACTACACCAACTGCATACATTGCCAAACCTGTGATATTAAGTGTCCTTTCAACAATATAGATTGGACCTTGCCCGAAGGTGGTGGGGGACCCAACTACCAGATCATGTAGGTACTTTATATGCCCCAGTTTTACGCCTCTACCTCTATGGGGCTTAGTCAAGCGCTCGCCGATGAATTAAGATCGATGGATATCAAAGTCGGCCAGATCGATAAACAGGGTTGTTTATTTGAAGGCCCTTGGACCGATTGTGTGAAAGCTAATTTGCGTTCACGGATTGCCACCCGCATTTCTTTACCAGTTCTGGATTTTCCGGCCTACAACGCTGAAGACATTTATAACAATGTTAATAAACATGATTTTACCAAGTACTTAACTCCTGAACTTTCTTTTGCCATCAAAGCCAAACTCAATGATTGCGCCGTCAAAGATCAAAGACTTTTAGCCATGAAGGTGAAAGACGTGATCGCTGATCAGTTTAACGAAAAGTTTGGCAAAAGACCTGATGTTGATAAAGAAATCCCAAATGTGCGCATTTTTATTTTTGGTTCACGCAACGAGTACCGAGTGTCGGTAGATACCTCTGGCCACTCTTTAAGCCAACGTGGTTATCGCCAAGCCACAACCGAAGCCCCTCTGAGAGAGCACGTCGCCGCAGGCCTTTTGCAGCTGACCAATTGGGACGGCCAAACACCTGTCGTTGATCCCATGTGTGGATCGGGCACTTTTCTGATTGAAGCGGCTTTAAAATATAAAAAGATTGCGACTGGCACCTTTCACAAAAAATTCGCCTTTCAATATTTTAGCCATATCCCTTCTGACCTTTTTGACGAAGAACTTGAAAAAGTTTTAGCCGAAGAGATCGAAGAAACCGAAATGAAGTTTTATGGTTTTGATTCAAGCGGCAGAAACATCAAAGCCGCCGAGCAAAACGCCGAGCGCGCCGGTGTGGCCGACATGATTGTTTTTGCTAAGGGTGATGCTACCCAAATTGATCCGCCGGTTGAAAAAGGAATTATGATCACAAATCCCCCTTACGGAATCCGTATGGGTGACGAGTTTTTTTTAGAAGAGCTTTATAAAGAATTTGCCCACAATCTAAAAACAAAATTTGTTAATTGGGACTTGTGGCTTTTATCAGGTGACGCCCAGTGGACTAAGTTCTTAAGAATGAAAGCCAACAAACGCCACCCCATCGATAACGGTGGAGTTGATTGCCGCTGGATCCATTACAAAATCAATAAAAGATAATCAATCAGTATTCAAAAATCCATCCCATTGACTTCTTTGTTACAAGGTCAATGGGTGGGGGATTAAGGCAAAGTCACTCGAATTTTATTACTTTTATCAGATCCATAAACATAAAAAATGCTGTCTTCAAAAATATCTTTGCTAAGACCATATTCAGGTAACGAAAATTGAACATATTCAACAACGATTGAATCGCAGCTATCAATCTCTGCAGTCGTATCTATAATTTGAGCAGAACATTTCATGGGATTGGATTTTAAACAAAAATTACGTAAAAGATCGAATGTATGTTCGATACATCCACCAGTGTAAGAAATCCCTAATTCAAGGGTTTTGGACTTTATATCGACATAAGCGCTATGAACTTCTAAAGCCATCACTGGGTTGGTAAAAGTAAAAACAAAAAATAAAGTAATTAGTTTTGACATCATATTGGACCCCTATAGTTAAAAAAAACCACTATCATAAGGTGTCAAAGTAAACTAAGAAAAATGACGGATGAGTAAAATTCATCCGTCATCCAGCCCCCTTTTTACAGATGAATCTTGGAATGACGAATTTGATTGAGCGGTCATTGTAAAACTTATGAAATGTATTGTTTTGATACAGTGGTTGGAGAAGTTTAAGTTGCTAGTCTAGAAATCCGATTCGTTAAAAAGAGAAGTAGGGGATTTTATGATGGGCCATCTTTTGATTTTGTTGATTGGTATTTCAATGATGTTACCAAGTTTTGCGGGTCCACGCCGACCAGTTGTAGAAAATAAATCGACCGATAAACTTAAAAAATTCAATAAAACTCATTCTTACAAAAGTAAACAAGCGGCCCTTGTGTTTTCTAAAAAGACAAAATCGCGCTGGGATTTGTTAGTTAAGTTACAACGTCGAATCCCATCACAAAAATTCAACGAACTTAAAAACATGGGTGATCGCTATAAC
>CAYMBT010000201.1:0-5179 GCA_964388755.1 uncultured Pseudobdellovibrionaceae bacterium
ATTCCCTTTTTGTACTACACTGGATCTCCTTGAACTTAATCTAAGTAGACTAACCTAAGTGCCACGTTCCTCTTAAACCAAAGTACAAAGTCCCTTTTTGTACTGAACTGGATTTCACAGAATTGAATCAATCTAAAATTACCTAATGTTCCTTTTGTTCGGCGCTCATTCAATACAGTAGAAAAGGGACTTGGTACTTTGGTTTGTTACTAAGTTTCTCTTGTTCGGCGATAATTCAATGCAGTACAAAAAGGGACTTGGTACCTTTGTTGCTTTGGTTCTGCTGTGTAGATAGTCAAATTTTTAAGGCCTGATTTTTCTGTGGTATCGCTGCCAAGACGGAGTCATCGCTTTTGCGATCAGGGTTTTTAAAACCAATGAACCAGGTTCCTTTTTGTAGGGCGCTAGATTCAGTGCAGTACAAAAAGGGACTTGGTACTTTTGTGGTTAGTCTATTTTTCTTTTTAGGAAGGCTTCTGATAGGGGGGCGTAGATGAACATGTTTTTGAGGCCTGACTTTTCTGTGGCTTGGGTGTCCATGGCGGCCAAGGCGCAGCCATCATTTTTACGGTCAGGGATTTTTTTGTAGGTGTAGCGAAAAAAACTTTCGACCATACAGCCTCTGGCTTTTCCACTTTCGGCTAAAATTTGGTTAAATTCAGTGGTGCTTGCTACAGTTCTGTTGTCGTCTTGGGTGACAAGAGGCTCGATGACTGGGTCCACAGGGATTTGATTCACAAGAGTTCCGCTTTCATCATATATTTTTTCGGCCAGTCGAAATCGTCCAAAGGCATCATAGCTTTCCATGGCAAATCCAAGGGGATTAATATAGACGTGGCATCCAATACAAGCTGGAGTATTGGTTTGCTCGTGAAAGCGTTCACGTGTTGAAGCGTTAGGATCAGGCAGAGGATCGCGCACCATATTGGCGATGTTACTGGGTGGATTAGGGATCTCTTCACATAAAAATTCTCGACGGATCATCAGTCCACGAATAATAGGATTGGTGTGGGTGTTGCCTGAAACTAAAAACGCAGCCCTTGTTAATAATCCTGATCTTTCACCGGCAGGAAAAGGGATTAAATCATCTTTTTGTCCTGACCATTTACTAACGCCGTAAAGTTGAGCCAGATCATCATCACTGGCAAAAGAATAAGGACTTAAAAACAGATCATCAAAGCTTCCCTGGTTTTCAGTGTAGTGTCTTGTCATATTTTTAATTTCATTGATAAGGCTATCTCGACTCAGTTGAGCACCTTCGCTAAAAGCAATTTCTTCGGGTGTTTGACCAGTGATGGGGTGGGCAATATTTTTATAAGATAGCCAGCCTTCAAAGAACCGATCTAAAGAATCACCCACTAATTGGGGATAGGTCGAGACTAAACGATCAATTTCAGTGGTCATGACACTGGGGTTAAGTAAAGAACCATTCTGTGCTTTATCAAGCAAAGTTTGATCGGGTGTTTGTTTTAGTAAATGAAAAGAGATTCGGCTAGCCAGCTCAAAGGCAGAAATTTTAAGAAGGTCAGATTTCTCATTAGTCCCTCTGTTTTCGATATGAAATAGAAAATGGGGGTGCATAAAAAGACGTGTGAGTAACCATTGAGCCTGATCGCTGCTAAAATTTTTCACTAGATCTTGAAAACTTGTGATTTCATCGGCTTCGATGGGGCGTCGTAAGATGAGAGTCCCTTTTGTCGATAAAAAAGATGAAATACAATTATCTGTAAGATTACTAAGACTTGCGCAAGTTCCCATAAAAGCTTGCAGGCGCGTATTGTTTTTGCTGATCTCTTTTGAAAGCTCACGAGCTAAAGAAAAATAAGCCGACACGTGGCTTGAGTTGAGTAAAGTATCATCGCTATCAAACTTTTGCACTTGATCATCAGGTATAGAAGAAATGTGGGGTAAAAGTGCCGTTTGAATTTGACTTTGATCACTAGTACTCAGTGAACTCAAAAGAAAATTAATACTGCGTGTGAGTTCAAGCTTGGTCAGCTTTTGCGCGCTTTTAGGTGAAGGATCTTGATCGGGTTGACACTGAAATAAGCTTTGTTGAGCGGCATTGTTAAGGCTTGAACCCAGCCAATGATCGCTATTGGCTTTCATGCTCGAGTTACAGTTCTGATATAAAACAAGAGAGACTGTTGCCGAAAGGATCATAAAGATTTTGCTTTTTGTTTTCATCTTTTTGTCTCCTTTCTTTAGCTCGTGATTATGGGAAGTGTTTTGCCCGAATGGGGCAAACAAATCTGGTGGGGGTGTGTGCCATCACTCTTTAATGTATTCCACCAACTTTGACTGGCTGGAGGGACGATAAGATCGGCATAGGCGTAGTGAGCGAGCATCGGGTCATTGGCTGGAATCCCCATGGCTCTTAATATTGTGATCATCAATTGATTATAAAGGATTCCTGGTTGACCGTACTTTGTGCTCACACCTTTTTGTCTGTAGTCTAAAAAGTAACCTGTTCTCACAAAGCCACCAGCACCACCTGCTAGAAGAATGGGTCTGTCCCAATTTTTATGGACGCTAGCCGTGTTTTGATTTCCAAACATCACAAGAGAGTTGTCTAGATATGTGCCACCATTACCTTCATCCACATCCAGTTTTTGTAAGAGAGGAACATACATTTTTTCTACGGCCCATCTCATGGCATCGCCCACTTGAGCTTTTTGACCACCATGGCCCCAGCTATGGAGATTGTCGTAAGCGTATTTACCTTGAGTGGCGACAGATAAAATACCTCTCATAGAAGCGACTTTTGTTCGACCGCACTTAATGCCAGCCACTAAAACACTGGTATAAAGATCTAAAAATTGTTCGCGAGTGGTGTCATCAGGAATTGATCCCATTTGTGTGTTTAAGACCGGATCATTGGGTGCTGAACAAACAGTGCTGTTCACGGCAATTAATTTTTTTTGTAATTCATGAAGTTCAGTGGTGTAGGCATCAAGCCTTTGTTTATCAGTGCTACTGATGTTTCTGTGATTAAGAGTCGCGTTTAAGTCCGTCAAAACATGATCAATCAGAGTGCTTGATTGTGTTTGTTCAACGGTAGGACCTGTTTGATTCACGCTCGGAGTGGATGGACCAAAAAGCGCATTGAAAAGAGCTTGAGGTGTGGATTGTCCACCCACATTTTTTAGACCCGAATTAATGTCTCCAGGTGTGACAAGTCCTAAGCTTCCGCCCCCGTAGCCAACCACCGATCGCATAACCGGCGGAGTTGAGTAAACATGGGGAGAGAATGCCAGAAACTGATCAATATTTGGAACAGCAGGATATTGTTTAAGAGTGTCCCCAGTGTCGGCATTAGGGTTTCGTGAGTCTGCTCCTCTTTGGTGACGATAGTGACCGAGCATTGTACCTTCACCATGGGTGAAAGTGATCGGGCAATCCAAACCTTGAATCACATTCAGCTTTGAAATGTAGGGGTTCAGAGCTGCGGAATAAATATTTGAAATAGCATTAATCCCCGGAGAAACTCTGAGGTTTGTATGATGAACATTAAGTCCCGCAGAAATGGTCGTCATTTGATCGGCAGTGTAAGTGGGGTAAAGATCAAGGTTAGAGTAACCACCCAGCGGCATCCAAGTCGCAATAAAACGTTTCTCAATTGGAGGCGTTTGTCCCCAAGCATTTCTGGGCCATAACGAAGGTAGAAACGGGAGAGCGACAAAAGTATTTGCACTTCCCACCAAAAATTGACGACGTGATTTCGAGTTGAGTTTCATAGTATTGATTAAAGCAAAAAGTAAACCAACACAAAAAACTCAATTTGATACATTGAGAGCCAATATGTTGATTTAAAATCAATACGATACGTAGAAAGAAAAGACACTGTCGATCATAGAGTCAAAACAAAAGAAAATGATATTTTCGCTCTATGATTTTTCTTGAATGGCTACCATAATTTTGTCAATGAGCGCTCTCACAAAGTTCAATTTTTTATTTTATAAAGTGACTAAAAATATTTTTTAAATTTAAATCAATTTAAAAGACGGCCAATAATTATACTTTAGTCCAGTACTTGTTTTTAACACCAATCGCTATGCTAAAGAGATGAAAATCTTCATTTTTTTATTAACGATCTTTGCATTGAAAACAACCCATGCTCAAAAAAATATAAGTCCAAACTCGACTGAGTATTTAAAAGCCTACTATCAATGTCGCGAAGGTGTTGAGTGCGATCGATTTTTAAGATCTCTTTATCGCGATAGCAAAAATAGTTGTCGACCAAAACCCGAAGATGTTGATGGACTAAAACGCTATATGCCTTGGTTGTCAAAAAATATTAAGACGGTTCAAGGCCAGGTTTTTTATGCGGACATCATCGGCGGACGTTATGGTTACTTTATGTATGCACGAAAAAATAAAATAGTGATCCACTCACGCATTCACTTTGAAAACTTTGAACTGCTCAGTGTCTCTGATCAGATTTTGTTACAAAAAAAATTCAATCAAGCGGCAAAAGTTTGGCAAAGACATAATCCTTTTAATTTTCCCGTCGAGTTTATTTTTGAAATTGTTGAGGATCCCAAAATGGCTTTTGTTAAAAACGTAAAGCTAAAAACAAAAACAAGTGGACCTTATTTTAAAAATTGGAATTTCAACTGGTCTGTTGAAACAATAGCCCATGAATTTGGTCATGTATTAGGACTTGATGACGAGTACTCGTACCTTATTAATAATGCCTTGCAAATATCTAGTGTGAAACATATCTGCGAGAAAACCTCTTTTATGTGTCGCACTTCAGGGCATAACACAGAGGTTAAGCCCTACCATTACTACTTGATTTTTCGTCGCCTCTACTGCGCTTAAAAAATTATGAAAGTTCCATTTTTGCGATGGTTTGTTTTTGCATATTGGTTGTTCCTTCATAAATTTGGCCAATTTTAGCATCACGCCAGAATTTTTCGACCGGATACTCGGTGGTAAAACCATTTCCGCCAAAAAGATCAATGGCAGTGGATGTGATTTTCTCGGCGGCTTGAGAAGAAAAAAGTTTAGCCATGGCCGCTTCTGTAATAAAATCTTGACCAGAGTCTTTCAGTCGAGCGGCATTGTAAACCATAAGACGAGCGGCTTCGAGTTCGGTTCTCATTTCAGCCAATTGAAATTGCACACCTTGAAAACTTGAAAGTGGTTTACCAAATTGTTCGCGACCTTGGACGTA
>CAYMBT010000202.1:0-264 GCA_964388755.1 uncultured Pseudobdellovibrionaceae bacterium
AGCTCAGAGCAATGTCCTCGGAGCTCGCGCCAAACTCCATGGCCACAACGGCCTCAGCAATCATATCTGAAGCTCTGGGGCCTACAATATGAACACCTAAGACTTTATCGGTCTTTTTATCAGCCAGAATCTTTACCCTTCCGTCGGTTGAGTTCATCGCACGGGCACGACCGTTGGGTGTAAAAGGAAAGGTACCAGAATTGTATTCGATGCCTTGTTTTTTAAGATCCTCTTCGGTGAGGCCAACCCCTGCCACTTCGGGCC
>CAYMBT010000202.1:274-5151 GCA_964388755.1 uncultured Pseudobdellovibrionaceae bacterium
CCAAGTGTAAATGAACCAAGGAACGGTGGAGTAATTCACATGACCGTAATTGCCAGCAATGATCTCCATGACGGCCACACCCTCTTCTTCGGCTTTATGGGCGAGCATGGCACCACCAATCACGTCGCCCACGGCATAGATACCTGGGACTGAAGTTTGATAGTGATCATTAGTGATGATTTGATCGCGGTCATTAAATTCTATGCCCACTTCTTTAAGACCTAAACCTTGGTTAAAAGCTTTTCGACCAACGGCCACAAGAACTTTGTCTCCTGAAATTTGACCTTTCTCGTTGGTTTTCATGTTTTCAAAATCTAAAGTAACCTGGCCTTTTTTAACTTGGCCGCCTGTCACTTTTGTTGAAAGCATAAAATTCATGCCTTGTTTTTTAAGGATACGCAAAAGATCATTGGAAATTTGTTGATCCATAGGTCCACAAATCTTATCAGCAAATTCAACCACGGTGACTTTTGATCCCAGTCTCATCCAGACAGATCCCATTTCTAGGCCAATGGCGCCGCCACCAACGACAATAAGCTCTTTAGGAACTTGACTTAAAGAGAGGGCTTCAGTGGATGAAATTATATTTTCTCCGTCAAATTTTAAAAAAGGAAGCTCTACTGGAACGCTTCCGGTCGCAAGAACGATATTTTTGCACTGGATGGTTTGAGTTTTTTCTCCGGTCACTTCAACTTGTCCTGGGGCAATGACTTTTCCGGTTCCATAAAAAGTGGTGACTTTATTTTTATCAAAAAGATATTTAATTCCATCGGTCAGGCCACTGACCACTTTATCTTTACGCGCTAGCATTTGCTTGAGGTTGAGTTTTACGTCTTTAACGTCAACTCCATGAACAGAGAGTTCATGTTGAGCGGCGTGAAAATGTTCACTAGAATCAAGAAGGGCTTTGGACGGGATACAGCCAATATTGAGACAAGTGCCACCCAAGGTTTTATCTTTTTCGACAACGGCAACTTTTAAACCCAGCTGACTTCCACGAATCGCTCCGATGTAACCACCCGGACCAGCACCAATAACAACCACATCGAAAACTTCACTCATGTATTACTCACTTCCAAAAAAAAAGATTAAACTTGCAAAAGAATTCGAGAAGGGTCCTCGATATTCTCTTTTATTTTCACTAAAAAACTCACCGACTCTTTACCATCGATCATGCGATGATCATAAGAGAGTGCTAAGTACATCATGGGTCTTATTTTAATCTCATCATTGATGACAACAGCTCTTTTTTCAATCTTATGCATACCTAAAATACCGGACTGTGGCGGGTTCAAGATGGGGGTAGACATGAGTGATCCAAAAACACCACCATTACTGATAGTAAAAGTACCATTACTCATATCATCGATTGTGATTTTACCGTCCCGTGCTTTAAGGGCATAATCACGAATCGCAATTTCTAACTCTGCTAAGGACAATTGATCCGCATTTTTAATCACCGGGACCACAAGTCCTTTTGGAGAGCTGACAGCCACACCAATATTAATAAAGTTTTTATACAGAATATCTGTTCCATCAATGGATGCATTGACCCCGGGGAAGGCTTTAAGAGCTTCGATGGTGGCTTTAATAAAAAATCCCATGAACCCAAGTCTTACGCCGTGGGCTTTTTCGAAGGCATCACGGTACTGATCGCGTATTCCCATAAGGGCTGACATATCTACTTCGTTAAAAGTAGCCAGTATGGCCGCTGTTTGTTGAGCACTCACAAGTCGTTCTGCAATTCGTTTACGAATTGTGGTCATTGGCACACGATCAATGGTACCCATAGCTGGTTTTGGGGCGGTGGGTTTTTGTGGATTGGTTACAGAATTTGAAGCCGCTTTAGGTTCAAACTGAACAACATCGTCTTTTGTAAGACGACCACCCTTACCGGTGCCTGTGACTTGGGTGGGATCAATGCCCTTTTCGTTGACCACTCGACGCACGGCCGGGCTTAAGTGAGCCGCATCAGGGGCAGGAGACGTTGTGGTCGCAGAATTATTTTTGACTTCGACAGATTTATTTTTCTCTTCAGCGCTATTTGGCTTTTTAGAATCTTTATTGGATTCGGCACCATTTGATTTTGTAGGTGCTTTTTGGGTTGTATCAAGAGTTCCGACTACGGAACCGATTTGGACCACATCCCCTGCACTGGCTTTCGTTTCTAAGACTCCAGAGTCTTCAGCGACAACTTCGACACTGGCTTTATCGGTTTCAAGGGTTAAAATCACTTGATCGCGCTCAACAAACTCGCCTGATTTTTTAAGCCACTCGCCGATTGTTGCTTCAGTTATTGACTCACCTACGGCTGGAACTTTGATATCCATTTTATCTCCTTAAAAAAACTATTAAAATCACAAAAAAAATTAAATTCGTTAATTGATCGTAAACACACGCTCGATAATTTGATTCTGCTCACTGAGATGAATCTTCATAGATCCCGTGGCTGGCGACGCTCTTAAATTTCGACCGATGTACTCGATATCAATTTTTTTAAGTCCCGCGTGTCTTATGCTCTCTTTAAGTTGATGATATATATATGTCCAAGATCCCATATTTTGCGGCTCTTCTTGGGCCCAAACAACAGACTTTACCGATGAAGCTGATTTTAAAACTTCAAGGATCAGATGGTTGGGATAAGGATAAAGTTGTTCAACACGAATGATTGAAACTTTATTTTTTTCTTTGGCACTTAAAGTTTCACGGTGAGCATCAAGATCATAATAAAGTTTACCACTAACAAAAACCAAGCGTTCAGCCTTTAAAGCATCAACCACTGGGTCTTTAATAATCTCGTTAAACTGACCTTTGTAAAGATCAGACAAATTACAAACCACCTTGGGGTGTCTTAAAAGAGATTTTGGCGACATCACAACCATCGGGATTCTAAAAGGACGCTTCATTTGACGACGAAGGGCATGGAAGAGCTGATCAGGAGTTGTGAAGTTACAAACTTGTAAATTTCTTTGGGCACAGAGCTGAAGAAATCTTTCTAAGCGTGCACTGGAGTGCTCAGGTCCCTGGCCTTCGTAACCATGGGGTAATAATAGAACTAAACCACTGGTGCGCATCCACTTTTGTTCGCCACTGGCTAAAAACTGATCGATGATAATTTGTGCCCCATTAGCAAAGTCGCCAAATTGGGCTTCCCAAATGGTCATAAAGCTCGGGTCAGAGCTAGAGTTTCCATATTCAAACCCTAACACTGCCATTTCTGAAAGTGAGCTATTGTAAACACAGAACTCTTTGTCTTTACGAAGTTGTGTCAGAGGGTTGTAGACTTCTGATGTATTGACATCAAAAAAGCAAGAGTGACGGTGAGAGAATGTTCCTCTGACACAGTCTTGGCCAGAAAGCCTGACTGACGTACCTTCTGAAACTAAACTTCCGTAGGCCAGAAGCTCGGCCATTCCCCAATCCAGAGGAAGCTCGCCGCTGGCCATTTTTTGACGGGTTTCAATGAGCTTTTGTAGTTTAGGGTGAATGTTAAATCCACTGGGAATTGTTGTGAGCTGCTGAGCCACCTTATGGATAGTTTCTTTGGTGGCTTTAGTTTCATAAACTTTTTCAAAGTCTGAAGGATCGCTTCGTCTAAGGCCTTCCCAAATTCCGCCGAACGCTTGAACTTTTGGTGACGGTGGAGTTTTACGAACTTTATCGAGAACGGCTTGCAAATTATCAATCTTCTCTTGATAGAAAGAAGTTTTAAAATCTTCGTCGATCACTTTTTCTTGCACCATTTTCTTCCCGTAAAGGTCTTTAGTGGTCGGATGATTTTTAATGGTTTTATACATGGCCGGCTGAGTGTATGCCGGTTCATCTCCTTCGTTATGGCCATAGCGACGATAACAGGTGAGATTGATTAATATATCACTGCCAAACTCTTGTCTAAAACGAATGGCCATGTCCATAGCTTTTACACAGGCTTCTGGGTCATCACCATTAACGTGGATGACAGGGACTTGTTGGGATTTAGCGATGTCAGATGCGTAAGGCGAGGATCTTGTGCTTTCAGGATCAGTGGTGAATCCGACTTGGTTATCAATAATAATATGAACACTACCACCAACGGTGTAACCCTTAAGGCCAGCAAGTTGTAAAGTTTCAGATACAACACCTTGACCAGCAAAAGCCGCGTCACCATGGATTTGTATGGGGACTACTTTTTTTCTTTTTTCGGTATCAAGGCGGCGTCTTTGTTTTGCGCGCACCATTCCGCACACCACGGGATTGACAGCTTCAAGATGGCTTGGATTAAAAGCTAAAGAGACATGGCAAGAACCTGATTTTGTTTTTTTATCAGCACTGTATCCAAGGTGATATTTAACGTCCCCATCAAAATTATCATCCGCATGAACGTGTCCATCAAAAGCCGACAAAGTTTCTTCGATGGCTTTGTTCATAAAATTCACCAGAACATTCAGGCGACCACGATGGGCCATGCCAATCACTATTTCTTCAACACCCAGTTCAGATCCTTTTTCAACCAAGTACTCAAGCTGTGGGATGAGTGAATCCCCGCCTTCGATAGAGAAACGTTTTGCACCTACAAAACGGGAGTGTAGAAATTTTTCCAGGGATTCTGTGCGACAAAGTTGCTGAAAGATATTTTTCTTTTGCTCTGAAGTTAATTTAAAAGTGCTATTTTCAAGATCGTTATAAAACCATTCTCTTACACCATGAACAGCGTCTGAGACCTGGATCGATAAAGTGCCACAGTAAGTTCTTTTAAGATGGTTAATGATGTCGCGAAGGGTAGCGTCTTTCATGCCAATCAGAGCACCCACAGCAAAAGTTTTATCAAGATCGGTTTCTTTAAGATTAAAATTTGAAATGTTAAGATCATTGCTACCGCTAGCAAGACTTAATGGATC
>CAYMBT010000203.1:0-5146 GCA_964388755.1 uncultured Pseudobdellovibrionaceae bacterium
ACCAAGAGTCAGTGCTGGTGCAATCAATGGCCACATACTTAAACCCAAAGATTTAAAAGCTATAATTTCTGAATCAGCACTCAGTCGATTGTAAGTAAGAACTATGGCAAAGATGAGGCTCATGGGTAAAAGGGCTGGTAAAAAACTAATGGACATATAAGAGATCAAATGAACCATTGTGCGGATACTGACATCATGCTGCAGAAGGTAGTCAGTGAGTTTTAACATTTGAAACATCAGTAAAACAGAAACAAAGGTAATGATGCCAACGATAAATGTGGGGATCATTTCTGTGATGAGATAATAAAAAACAAGTCTAAATCTAAAAATCAATATTGGGTCTCCAAAAAAAAGTCCTTAAAAGTTGTTCTTTTAAGGACCTCAAAGTTTTTAGAGGATGAGATGTCTTAAAAAGAACTACAACGTCATTGTACCGACATTTTCTGGTGTTTGGATAGCCTTACGTACATTTTGCGCTTGCTTAACAAGTCTTTCGAAATAAGAAAGTCTGAGCTGAGAAGCGGCATCACATTTTGCAGACATTGGATCTGGATGGGTTTCAATAAATAATGAGTCTGCACCAGCCGCCACTGCAGCTAAAGTCAGGTGAGGCACAAAGCGTGGCTCTCCGCCCGCTGGATCTGCACTGCTGATGCCGTAAAGTCGAACAATGTGTGTGGCATCAAAGCAAACTGGCGCACCAAGTTCTTGCATGATGGGGATAGAGCGTATGTCGGCTACCAAACGATTATAACCAAAACAAGCGCCTCGTTCGGTCAAAAGAACGTTATTGTTGCCCGTGGATTTAATTTTACCAAGAACACCACCCATGCCTTCAGGAGCTAAAAACTGTCCCTTTTTAACATTGATGGCTTTACCGGTTTTTCCGCACTCAATAGCCATAGAAGTTTGTTGGCACATATAGGCTGGGATTTGTAAAACATCGACGTACTCAGCTGTTTTAGCCACTTCTTCGGTTCGGTGAACATCAGTGAGGACGGGTAAGCCAAACTCTTTACGTATGTCAGCGAGAACTTTTAAGCCTTCATCCAGCAAAGGACCTTTCCAATTGCCAACCGCTCCACGGTTATCTTTTTCGTAAGAACTTTTAAAAATAATTCCAATACCTAAACGTTGGCCAATTTCAGCCAGTGAGCGGGCCGTATTAAAAGCCAACTCTCGGCTATCAATCACGCAGGGGCCTGCGATTACGGCAAGATCATGGCCTGAACCGATATTAATCGTTTTTGTACCCACCGTGACTGAGAATTTTCTTGGTGGAAGGTGAATTTCTTCGACCCTTTGTTTTTCCATTTTAGACTCCTTTAAAAATAAATTCTTACGACTCTATACTGATTTCTGGTCTCTGACTAGACTTAAGCCAAATTCCAAGAGCTTCAAGTGAAAGGGGTAAGGTTTTGTGCCGGCGCGTTAGGGGTGGTGAAAAACCGATTTTTTGACCTTGAAACTAAAACGAGCCATCATGATTTATGACAAAAATCATGTTGGTTATCGATAACCCTTCGGATCTGGATTTTCTTGAAAAAATTTTACAACGTATGTCTTTTACTGTTATCGCCATGAAAAAAGGGGATGACCTCTCTGTTCAATTGATTGACCACTTTCCGGATATTGTATTTGCCTCAACCCTTGGAAAAAACGAAAAAACCCTGGCCGCTTTATCAAAGATCAAAGAAGCTCGCGGTAAACCAAAGCTTGTTTTTGTGAGACAAGAAAACGAATCTCAGCCCCTCAATAGTCTTCAGAAAAAAGTGATCGACGGAGTACTTTATTCTCCCGTGGATCCGTTTAAACTCATTGATTTGTTATCCCACCTGACTGGACGAGAGATCCAAGAACTCAGACAGAGCTATAATAGTATGCTCAGCAAAAATACAAAGGGCAGCAAAGAAAATTTTGAAAATAAAGATAAAAAAAGAAGTCTTGAAAGTATTTGGGTTGAAGACACCTCTGAAAAATCAAAAGACTATGGCGTCACCACCGTTTTTGGAGATAAAAGTAAACGTCCTGATACCGTGGTTGCAAAAGAAAATGAAACTTCTGATTTTGGCTCCACAACAGTTTTAAGCCACAAAAGTAAAGCTCACACTTTAAATAATGACAAAGACAATGAAGATAGCGGCTCAACAAATCATCATGGGACTTCGACAGATCAAAGATTAGGCTCAATAAATTTGATCAGTGATCCTACTCGCAAAAAAAAATACGACCAAATTTGTAAAGATTTAAGTAAAAACCCCAATCAGCCTAAAGCCATTGATGGTCAAGAATTGCGCGAACTGCAAAGTCAACAGTCACGAGAAGTTCAAGAGAGTCAATCGATCAAAAATGATCGAAAACAATTCATTAAGACTCTTTTTTCTATGAAGCCCAGTGATGTTAAAAAGAAGGCCTGAATAATAATTACTTTTTAAAAAGAAATCCGACCACGTCTTTAAGATCGGCTGAAAGGATACTGGTGTGTTCTTTTTTGTTTTTGAGCTGGCTTAATTCACGTCTTGCGCTGATAAAAGTGCCGTCAATGTTGAGGGCTGTGGCAAAGTACTTCTTTGATTTTTCTGGATCTTTAAGAAGTTTGTAATACAGACCGCGAACAAGATAGTAAGGGGCAGAATCACGGGATTCAATAGGGATTTGATTCAGTCGTTTATCAAGATCCGTAATAAAACCATCCATAGGGTTGGGGGTGGTTTTAATCTCAGCCCATAGATAGTGAATTTTTATTTCAGGTGAATCAGCAAGCTTCAAGGCTTTTTGCAGTTGTCTTTTAGCTTGGGAGTACTGACCCTCATGAAGAAGTTTTCGACCCGCTTCAAAAAATTGATCGCCTTGAATAATTTTTTCAGATTGGCCAGCTTCAAGCTCTTGAAGGTAAGCCTCTTTGCGGTCTTCTTTTTTTAATGTGTCATAAGCAATTTGAATTTTATCAAAAACTTTTTGTGATAAATCTCTGATCTGTTCGGGCGTACTTTCACTCAATTTATCCGGGTGAAGAACTTTTGCGAG
Organism: uncultured Pseudobdellovibrionaceae bacterium; assembly: GCA_964388755.1. GTDB lineage: Bacteria > Bdellovibrionota > Bdellovibrionia > Bdellovibrionales > JAGQZY01 > JAGQZY01. The sequence goes on from CAYMBT010000203.1 coordinate 3,028, forward strand.
GTCAAAATAGGCTTTACGAATATCGCCTTCTTTAGCACTGCGACTCACCCCGAGGCGTTCAAAATAATTTTTAAGTTCAAGTTCGTTTTGGAGCTTTTGCAAACGTTTTGCTTGATGATTGAAATTTAAAGTTTTGTGGACATTTTTAACTTCGATGAGACCCATTATATTAAGATAATGAACAACTTTAAGAACGTTGTTTTCAATATTAGAGTTTTGCGTCAATATTTCTTCAAGGGATGTTCCGCGACTGAGTAAATTTTCAAAAGACGGAAAGGTCCGTGCAATCATGGGTATCATTCGAGCTTTATTCAGTTGATTCACCGTTGCTGGATTGATGGTCAGCATATTTTGGCTGAGTGGTAAATAATGGGTTTTTAACCAATCAGTGCGAATGGTATTATCGATAGTCTCAATAATAAATTGCGAGAAATCATTGTCTTCAATACCTGCAATGGTGGCGATATCATCGGCTTTGACAAAATTGAGTTCCATTTGCGAATCAGCAATCAATCTTTTTAAACGCCATATAAGTTGTTCTTTAAGTACTATATCAATGGCGTGGGGGCTGACGTAATTGTTCTCAACGAGAAACTGACCAATCAGTTTGCTGTTGGCATTTTTTTGAAGTGCATCGTTAAGATCATTTCTATTCAGGTAGCCCTGTTCAACCAAAAGAAGGCCTAGTAAAGAGGCTTCGTTTTTAATATTCACTTGTACAATTTGACCATCAGAGAAGCCCACACCAGCGATATCACCATTGGTACATGCAATATTAAGATGTCCAGTGGCTTTGCAGTCGATAAGAACCTTAAAAACCCAGGGTAAATCAAAGTTATGCAGACTTTCTGCATTGTTGATCATTTTGATGACTTTTCGAGTGTTTTCTTCGCGATCAAGATAAAGCCTAATCAGTGGGTTAAAACTGTCTTCTGTCTCTTCGACACCACTAAAAATACTTTCTAATTTTTTTGTTAACTGTACGATATCAAAGGGTTTAGTAAGAAACTCAACCGCATCAGTTTTTTTAAGAGAAGAGCTAATAAATTGTTTATCTTTAAAGATTCCGCTCATCAAAAAAAGCTGCAGCTCGGCTTGATGGGTGCTTTTAATTTTTTTAATCAGTTCTAGGCCATTCATTTTAGGAAGCATGCAGTCGACGATCAGGGCATGAACATCCTGTAACTTGATGTAGCTGAGGGCTTCTTCTGGGGTGTGCACAGCAAATGAGCGAAAACCTGCGCGAGTAATGCCTTGTTTAAGGCTATCTGCAAAGGTTCTGTCATCGTCTACAATAAGGATGTTAAAATCTTGAAATCCCATTGCTTGACTATCGGCATTTTGACCGCAACCTTAAAGAGTAATAACGAAAAGCTAAGGAGAAATCATGCAACCCATACATACGTCCGATAATAACTTTGAAAAAGATGTCCTAAAGTCGAGTACCCCAGTTCTGGTCGACTTCTGGGCTGAATGGTGTGGGCCTTGTAAAGCTCTCGCTCCAAAACTCGATGAAATTGCTAAAGAATTCACTGGTAAATTAACAGTGGCCAAGGTGGATATTGATCAGAATCGTCAGACTCCAGCCAGTTATGGCGTCAGAGGTGTTCCGACTTTAGCCCTTTTCAAGGACGGCCAAGTGGTTGATCAGATCGTTGGTAATCATCCTAAAGAGAACATTGTGGCTCTGCTCAATAAGCATCTTTAAAAATTTTAAACTGTGAATTCAGTAAATTGTTTTTTAGGCTCTCATTTCAATGAGGGCCTAGAACATATATCTTCTCTTACCAATGTTGGCCACAATCCCAAGGCTAATCATAAAAGACAACATACTTGAACCACCATAAGACAGCAGTGGAAGTGGAACACCAACGATCGGCAGAAGACCTGCCACCATCCCAACATTAATAAACATATGCCAAAACATAAAGGCCGATACACCGACACAGACAAGGGCGCCGGCCCTGTCACCAGCATCTCTCGCAATATTGAGAATGAGAAAAATAAGAATCAGAAAAAACGATAGAGTCAGTATGCCACCAATGAAACCATACTCTTCACTGAGCACACAAAAAATAAAATCGGAATGTCTTTCGGGCAGAAATTGCAATTGATTTTG
>CAYMBT010000204.1:0-5130 GCA_964388755.1 uncultured Pseudobdellovibrionaceae bacterium
AAATAAGGATGCTGGCCTGAATATGACTTCGTTTGAGGTGGATTATCACAATAAATTAAGTTTTCCCTTTAGTATTTTTGTCCTTGGGTTATTGGGTGTTCCATTTGTGATCACCCATCAAAGATCAGGTGGTATGGCTAAAAACATTGGTCTAATTTTACTGATGACCTTTAGTTTTTGGATCGTTCATTCTTCATCCATGTCGCTAGGGCGCCATGGTCAAATCCCAGCTCTTTTGGCCACATGGGGGCCTAATTTACTCATGCTGGCTGTGACCCAGTTTTTCTATAAAATGCAAAAACAGTAGGTCAAAAACAGTTTTAAATTTCTGAACTTATCATTGATCAGGGTTTTCTTTTCTCAGAGCTGATTTAAATCGAATTGGACACTCAACATCTGTTAGGTTCTTGCTTTTTAAGCGGCTTTTGGATAAAAAATTTCATGGCAAAACTCGAAGTTCTTAAATTTCCTGATCCACGTTTGCGACATAAAGCGCAAAAGGTGGCTCTCGTGACTCCTGAACTGAGACAACTGGCCGATGATATGCTTGAAACCATGTATGCCGAAAAGGGCATTGGTCTTGCTGCCATTCAAGTGGGGATCGAAAAACGACTTCTTGTGATCGATATCATGCCCCAAGGCGAAGGCGATCGCTACGAACTCGAGGGAATGACTGAACTTGAAAAAGCGGTGAAAATGCCGCTGATCATTTTTAATCCTGAAATTATCAATAAAGAGGGTAAAACCACCTACGAAGAGGGATGTCTCAGTGTCCCCGGTTTTTACGAGTCTGTGGTTCGTTCAAAATGGATCGAAGTCACTGGTCTTGATATCAATAATGAAGCCATAAAACTTGAGCTCGATGGATTGCTTGCGATTTGTATGCAGCACGAAATTGACCATCTTGACGGCAAAGTTTTTATTGATCGATTAAGCCCCATTAAATCCAATCGCATTAAATCACGCATTAAAAAATACGGTTATCAAACCCTCTCTGACGAAGAGGAAGCTTTAGAAGCCGAGAGTGCTGAAAAACTCAAAGTTTAAGCTCGATCCCTTGGTCAATTTTATGGTAGTAAATCTTTCATATGTCGTACCGAGTGATTTTTTGTGGAACCCCAGAGTTTTCAATTCCAAGCCTTAGGGCTTTGCACCAGGATCCTGATTTTGAAATCCTTTGCGTCTTCACCCAGCCTGACAGGCCACAAGGGCGAGGCAACAAGTTACAAGCCTGCCCCGTTAAAGAAGAAGCTCTTCGTTTAGGTCTACGAGTCGAGAGCCCCGAAAAAATTTCAACCCTTGAAAACATTCAAATGGTCCAAGAACTCAATTGTGATTTAGCGATCGTGGTGGCCTTTGGACAAATCCTATCCCAAAAATTTTTGGACGCTTTTAAAAAGGGTGTGGTTAATATTCACTCTAGCCTTTTACCAAGATGGCGAGGGGCTGCCCCCATGCAAAGAGCCATCATGGAAGGGGATCAAAACACCGGGGTGAGTTTACAAAAAGTCATAAAAAAATTGGACGCCGGTGATGTGATTGGTGAAAGAAAAATTGAGCTCACCATCAATATGGGTGCCATTGAACTGCATGATCAATTGTCTGTCCTCGGGGCAGAACTTCTTTTGACTGAGCTTAAAAGCTTTTTAAAAGGTGAAATCATTCCTCACCCGCAAGATCCAACTTTAGTCACTCACGCGCAGAAGATTGAAAAAAGTGAAGCACAAATTGATTGGTCCCAATCAGCTTTTCGAATTCATAATAAAATTCGAGGACTCAATCGCGGCGGACCATTTGCCCAAGCCCATTTTAAAGGGCAATCAGTTAAGATTCATCAGAGTTATTTTGTTTCGTTTGCCCATCAACAAAAATGCGGAGAAGTATTAAATATTGGTCCGCAGTCGTTTTTGGTGGCCTGTGGTCAAGATGCACTTGAAGTTCTGGTGGTTCAGCCCCAAAACAAAGCCAAGATGTCTGCGGCTGATTTTTGCCGGGGCTTTCGCCTTCAAAAAGGAGATTTTTTTGAGTAAGACTTTTATACCCGCACCCAGTATTTTATCCGCTGACTTTGCAAATCTAGAAGCAGAAATTAAAAATTTGATCTCGCTGGGTGCCCCATGGATTCATGTGGATGTGATGGATGGACATTTTGTACCTAACCTGACAATCGGCGCCCCGGTGGTTAAATCCTTACGAAAAATCAAAGAGGCTTATCTTGATTGTCATTTGATGATCGAAGAACCCGAACGTTACGTCGATGATTTTATCAAAGCGGGTGCAGACAATATTACTCTTCATGTTGAATCCCAAGGGGACATTTTATCTTTGATCAAAAGAATCAAAAGTTCCAATGTTAAGGTGGGACTGACTTTGCGACCGGCAACTTCACTGGCCCTTCTAGAACCTTATCTTGAATTTTTAGATGTTGTGCTTGTGATGACTGTTAATCCTGGCTTTGGTGGACAGTCTTTTATGACTGATCAAGTTCCAAAAATAGAGCAGCTTTATAACTTGAGAGAAAAAAATAAATTCAACTATCTGATTCAAGTTGATGGCGGCGTGAACGAGAAAACTAAATCATTTTTAACTCAAGCCGATGTTTTGGTTGCAGGAAATTTTATTTTCAATCACCCCCAAGGAGCAAAGTTTGCCCTTGAAGTTTTAAAGGAAAAATCATGATTCAATTGACAGGATTTGATGTCACCATCGACCAAGTTTTTGCGGTCGCTTACAAAAATGAAAAAGTCAGCCTTTCAAGTGCCGCTCAAGAAAAGATGATCAGCTCTCGAAGTTATATTGAAAAAAGACTTCAATCGGATGAGGCTATTTATGGTGTGAACACTGGCTTTGGTCACTTTAGCGATGTCAAAATCTCTCAACCACAAATTATTGAACTGCAAAAAAATCTCATTCGATCCCACTGTATGGGCGTCGGTGAGCCCTTCACCAAAGAAGAGAGCCGTGCTATTTTATTTTTACGCGCCAATGCCCTGGCCCGCGGTCACAGCGGTGTGCGCCCCGTTGTTGTTGAAACTCTACTGAATTATTTAAATAACGATATTATTCCGGTCATTCCACAAAAGGGGAGTGTGGGAGCTAGTGGTGATCTTGCACCTTTGTCTCATTTAGCCTTAGCCATCATTGGTGAAGGTCAAGTTTGGGGTGATGATCAAAAACCTGTACCAGTGGCAAAGAAACTTAAAGAAAAATCCATTCAAGCTTTAGAGCTTCAAGCCAAAGAAGGTTTATCTATGATCAACGGGTGTCAGGTGATGACGGCTGTGGGTTTACTGAACCTTTATAAAGCTCGGCGCTTGATGTGGCTTGCAGATCTTTCAGGTGCAATGACTTTAGAAGCCCTCAAAGGAAGTCGATCAGCTTTTGATCCTTTAATCTCTGCCACACGTCCCCATCCTGGTGAAGCAAAGACGGCGCGAAATATTTTAAAACTCATGGGTGAAACTTCATCCATTGCAGAAAGCCATCTTCACTGCGGTCGTGTGCAAGACGCCTACAGCTTACGTTGTATGCCGGCTGTTCATGGTGCTGCTAAAGATTCCTTTCGCCATGTTCTTAAAGTTTTAGAAACTGAAAGCAATTCAAGCACTGATAATCCACTGGTTTTTGCCGATGAAGGAAAAATTTTAAGTTGTGGAAACTTTCATGGCGAACCAGTGGCCTATGTACTTGATTTTGCCGCTATTGCCATGAGTGGTATTGGTAGTATTTCCGAGTGTCGTATAGAAAAAATGATCAATCCATCCATGAGCGGTCTTCCGGCTTTTCTGGCTCCCGATGGGGGCCTCAACTCAGGTCACATGATCGTGCAAGTTTCTGCAGCCTCTCTTGTGAGTGAAAATAAAATTCTTTCTCACCCGGCCAGTGTGGATAGCATTCCCACTTCTGCGGACAAAGAAGATCATGTCAGTATGGGGACTATTGCTGCTCGAAAGTTTGGTATGATTGTTAATAATGTCGAAAATATTATTGCCATGGAAATGCTTTCATCCACCCAAGCGCTAGACATGGTCAAACCCCTTGAACCTGCAGCGGCCGTAAAAGCTGTGTATAACAAAATTCGTGAGAAAGTGCCATTTGCCGAGAAAGATCGAGTGTTCTCGGATGATGTTTTGCAAATTCAAACAATGATCAACGATGACTCCATCTATCAGGTGGTGGTCAACACTGTGGGAGAACTAGAATGGTAAGAGTCGTTAAATCACCAACTGGTACTAAGCTCAATTGCAAAGGCTGGCTTCAAGAGGCTGCTTATCGCATGATTCAAAATAATCTTGACCCTGATGTGGCCGAGCACCCCGAAGATCTTATTGTTTATGGTGGAATTGGTAAGGCCGCACGAAATTGGCCAAGCTTTGATAAAATTCTTTTAGCACTGAAAGATTTAGAAAACGACGAAACGCTACTTGTGCAATCAGGAAAACCCATCGGAATTTTAAAAACCCATGAAGATGCTCCGCGAGTATTGATTGCCAATTCAAACCTTGTCCCTAAATGGGCGACGTGGGATCACTTTCATGAGCTGGATAAAAAAGGTTTGATGATGTACGGCCAAATGACGGCGGGATCTTGGATCTACATTGGTAGCCAAGGCATTGTTCAGGGCACTTACGAAACTTTTGTCGAAGCGGGTCGTCAGCACTTTGGTGGTGATCTCAAGGGCCGAGTGATTGTGACTGCTGGCCTTGGCGGAATGGGTGGAGCACAGCCGCTGGCCGGTGTTTTTGCTGGAGCCTGTGTACTAGCTATAGAGGTGGATGAAACCCGTATTCAAAAAAGAATTGAAACAAAATATGTGGATGAAATTTGTTATGATCTTGATGAGGCTTGGGAGAAAATAAAAAAATATGCATCCCTTGGACAAGCTAAATCCATTGGTCTTTTAGGTAATATGTCTGAAATCATTCAGCAGATGGTTGAAAAAAAATATGTGCCCGATATTTTAACCGACCAAACCTCGGCCCACGATCCGCTAGTGGGTTATATTCCCCGTGGCTTTTCTTTAGATGAAGCCGATGTTTTAAGAAAAAGTGATCCTAAAAAATATGTTGAGCTTTCAAAAAAATCCATGGGTCTTCACGTGCAAGGCATGCTTGATTTACAAAAGATGGG
>CAYMBT010000205.1:0-254 GCA_964388755.1 uncultured Pseudobdellovibrionaceae bacterium
CTTCTTGAAAAGTTAATGAAGAAATTATTTTCTCCGCTGGGTTACGTCGTATCATCCGAAGAAGGAGAAGAGTTTTCTGCACTCACCGTAGCCTCATCCAGTGGGACTGGATTTATTTTTGAAATCATGCAGTACTGGCAAGACTGGATTGAAGAGTATGGATTAAGCACCGACGAAGCCCGAAAAATAGTCACAGAAACTTTTTTGGGCGCCGCACTACTTGCTGAAAAAGAGGCTGATCACAGCTTTGAGCA
>CAYMBT010000205.1:264-5075 GCA_964388755.1 uncultured Pseudobdellovibrionaceae bacterium
GACAGCCAAAGTGGCCTCAAAGAAGGGTGTCACAGCGGCAGGTTTAGAGTCACTTCGCGAGCTTGAGCTTGAAGGTATACTCAGAATGAGTTTTAATAAGTCATTGATGCGCGATCATGAAATAGCCAAAGAAAATTCTTAAAGCGCATTAATAAATGACCACGGAGGGAATTATGAGAGTTGCACCAATCGATATCGCCCACAAAACCTTTGGACGACGTATTTACGGACTCGATACCGAAGAAGTTTATGATTTTCTCAGAGATGTGGCCGACGAAGTTGAAGCTTTAGCTCGTAAACAAGAGCAACTTCTTGAAAAACAAAAAGAGCACGAAGAGCTTATAGCTGAACATCGTCAAAGAGAAGATGCTTTGAAGCAAACTTTGCAAACAGCCGCCCAAATGTCAGAGCGAATTAAAGCAGAATCCCAAAGAGAGGCCGATCTTTTGATCCGTGAAGCCAGGCAACGTGCAGACATTATTATTAAAGAAGCTCGCGAGTCTTTGAGAAAAATGTATCAAGATATTAATGATCTTAAAAAATCTCGCATGCAATTTGAAACCGGCCTTAAATCATTGACCAAGGCCCATTTGGCCATGATCGAGCAAGGACATAGTGTGGTTCCTGACCCAGCGATTCAGAATCCATTGGCACAAAACACTGATCAATCTATGGGTGCTCAAGTTTAAGCTTGAGCCTCGTTTTTTAATTCTTTTCTTTTTTCAATTGAGGGCTTAAGAGTCGCACTTGCCAACACTTCAGAGACCAGGCAAAGTGTTTCAACATGACCAAAGAGCAAAAAAGATCCCTCACCATTATCTTTTTCACCGTGTTTCTGGACCTTGTCGGTTTTGGAATTATTTTACCTCTCATGCCTTATTTGGCTCGACAGTTCAGTGCTACGCCACTTGAAATTGGCTTGCTGATGGCTGTTTTTTCTTTCATGCAATTTTTGTTTTCTCCCCTTTGGGGAAAGCTCAGTGATCGCTTTGGACGAAGACCGATCATCTTGATCTCTATATTAGGTGCCATTTTTTCTTACACATTTTTTGCGTTTTCAAACACGCTCAGTCTTCTTTTTGTGGCTCGGGGTTTGGCTGGTTTTTTTGCTGCTAATATTTCGGCGGCCCAAGCCTATATCGCAGACATTACCCCAAAAGATAAAAGATCAGTGGGTATGGGTCTTATTGGTGCAGCATTTGGCCTTGGATTTATCATGGGCCCAGCGATTGCCGGTCTCACCGGACCCATTGGAGAGTATCTAGGTGATGAACCCCCTTTTGGCATTCAGTTCTCTGCCCTTGTCGCTGCTGGCCTTAATACAATTAATTTTGTTCTGGCTTACTTTTTTCTGCCTGAAACTTTAGATCCCAGTAAAATCAAAGAAAAAAAGATCCAAACCCGATGGGAGTCTTTTACCTTTATTTTTCGTGAACCCCTTTTGCGTTCTTTATTTACCATTTTCTTTTTGATCAGTTTATCCATGGCCCTTATGGAGGTCATGGTGTTCCCCTTTGTGCAAGATCGGTTCAACTGGGATTATAAATTAGCATCTATTAGCTTTGCCTATGTTGGGGTTATTATGGTTCTGACTCAGGGCTATTTTATTCGTAAATGGATTCCTCGTTTTGGTGAAAAAAGAACTCTGACTTTTGGGCTTATCGCTATGAGTATTAGTTTTTTTGGCATCGGTCTGAGTCACCAAGTCATTTATCTTGGGATTGCAATGACACTTCTTGCGGTGGGTAACGGCTGTATGAGGCCGCCCATCATGGGCCTTGCGTCAGTGATGACCGACGAAGAAGAGCAGGGTTATGTTTTGGGTGTGATGAACAGCATGGGGGCCATCGGCCGCATCGTTGGCCCAGTTTTAGGCGGGTGGCTTTATCAAAGCCAGTCCCAAGAGGCTCCTTTTTTTGCGTCGGGTCTATTAGCGGTGGTGGCTATTTTACTCTTTGTTATGATCTTAAAAAAACTTCCCAATCCCCAACATAGCTAAAGCCAAACCCAGAGTAAACTCTTGGGTCAATGCTGAGATTATGTTAGAACTTTTTCTATGGAAAACAATAATCTCTCTGATCGTTATTTGCCCCAAGACGTTGAAGCCACTATTTATAAAATGTGGGAAGACGGATCCTACTTTAAAGCTGAGGATCAATCCACAAAACCTCCTTACTGCGTGATTTTGCCACCACCCAATGTGACGGGCTTTTTACATATGGGTCATGCCCTTGATCATACTATTCAAGATGTCTTAATTCGCTGGAAGCGCATGCTGGGTTTCAACGCCCTTTGGCTGCCGGGATCTGATCACGCCGGGATTGCTACACAAACTGTTGTTGAAAAAGAACTTAAAAAAAATGGTCAAGACCGATTGCAACTGGGCCGCGAAAAATTTTTAGAACAGGTTTGGTCCTGGAAGGACACCTACGGTAGTCGCATTTACTCGCAAATGAAACGGCTGGGCGATTCTGTGGATTGGGAGCGAGAGACTTTCACCCTCGACGAAGATGTCTCCCTTGCGGTGAGAAAAGTTTTTGTTCACCTTTATAAAAAAGGTTGGCTCTATCGCGGTGAAAAATTGGTCAATTGGTCCCCCCCTTTACAATCAGCCATCTCTGATCTTGAAGTGGTTCATCAAGACACTAAGGGTTCACTCTATTATTTATCTTACGCGGTTGAAGGCGAAACCGAAAAGCTCACCATTGCAACCACAAGACCTGAAACTTTTCTTGGGGACTCTGCTGTTTGCGTTCACCCCGAGGATGAACGGTACAAACATCTTATCGGTAAAAGTGTGGTCTTGCCTCTGATCAATAGAAAGATCCCGATCATTGCTGATTCTTATGTGGATCGTGAATTTGGGACTGGAGCTTTAAAGGTCACACCAGCCCATGATTTTAATGATTACGAGCTTGGTAAAAAACATAAGCTTGAAATGATCAATATTCTAAACACCGATGGAACACTTAATGAAAACGGTATGCAGTATAAAGGACTCAAAGTTCAAGAGGCCAGAAAAAAAATTGTGGCTGACCTTGAAGAGAAAGGGTTTTTATTAAAGACAGAACCCCATCAACATGCGGTGGGCTTTTGCGATCGCACAGGGGCCGTTGTTGAACCGTTTTTAAGTCAACAGTGGTTTGTAAAAACCAAAGACATGGCCACACCGGCCCGTCATGTTGTCAGTAACGAAACCATTCAATTTATTCCAGAGCAATGGACAAAAACCTACGTCCACTGGATGAATATCATTGAAGACTGGTGTGTCTCTCGCCAACTTTGGTGGGGCCATAGAATTCCAGCTTGGTACTGTGAAGCCTGTGACGGAATCACGGTCAGTGAATCCAGCCCCAAAGTTTGCGATCATTGCTCAAGCCCAAAGATCACTCAAGATAATGACGTACTAGATACTTGGTTCAGTTCTGCCCTTTGGCCTTTTAGCACTTTGGGTTGGCCCGAACAGACCGAAGCCCTCAAAACTTTTTATCCCACCTCTGTGCTTGTCACAGGTCACGATATTATTTTCTTTTGGGTGGCCCGAATGATCATGATGGGGCTTGAAATGACGGGTGATGTGCCCTTCAGAAAAGTCTATATTCACGGGCTCATTCGCGATGCTCAGGGACGAAAGATGTCAAAGTCTTTGGGTAACTCTATTGATCCCGTTGAGCTGATAGATAATTATGGGGCCGATGCTTTGCGATTTACTTTAATGGCGCAAATGGCAACGGGTAAAGATCTTAAATTTTCAATGCAACGGCTTGAAGGTTATAGAAACTTTATGAATAAGCTTTGGAATGCCGCCCGTTTTTGTTTAACCAATCTCGAGGGTTTTACTCCACCACCTCTTGGTGTGAATGCCGTTATCAACCAATCTGATCTTTCAACCGCTGATCAGTGGCTGATTTATAAACTCGGCGAAGTCGAAAAAAATGTGAATGACCATCTAGAGAATATGCGTTTTTCAGATGCCGCACAAAGCATATACTCGTTCACCTGGCATTGTTTTTGTGATTGGTATTTAGAACTTTCAAAGCCTGTTCTTTACGGTCAAAACCTTGAACAGAAAAAAGTGACACAATTGGTTCTAGCCCAAACTCTCAACCGTATTGTTCGTTTACTTCATCCTTTTGCTCCTTTTATCACAGAAGAGATTTATCAAAAACTTCCGATCAAAGGTGAAGCTTGTATAATCGATCAGTATCCAAGACCAGAAATTGACCAGGCTTGGCTTAATTTAGCCTCTTCATCGGCCGCTTTTGAAATGGAACTTGTTCAAAGTGTCATCACTTCGATTCGTAATATCCGCGGAGAAAATAGTATAAAACCGTCTGAGAAAATTGAAGTGTGGTTGTCTCCTAAAGATGATCAGTCTCAAAAGCTTTTGGGTCAGAACAAATCCGAGATCATGCGTTTAGCGTCTCTATCGAGCTGTCAGATCATGGCCCGCGAATCACTTTCAAAGTGTGCAGTGGCCCCCATTCGTTTAGGCGAATGTGAAGTGGATGTGATTATTCCCCTAGAAGGTTTGGTCGACATCGAAAAAGAAGTGATGCGACTTAAAAAAGCCATCGAAAAAAACGAAAAAGATATCAAGATCATTAGCTCAAAACTCAGCAATAAAAAGTTTCTTGAAAACGCGGCCGAAGATGTTGTGGAAGCCGATCAAATTCTTTTAGCCAGTCTGACTTCTAAGCTAGCCGAAATGCGAGAGTCGATTATGAGACTCACAGAATAAAAAGAATTTTTTTGAAGGTTTAAAAAATTCTTATATAGAAAGTCTAAAATATTTTTAAAGGTGTTAATAA
>CAYMBT010000206.1:0-5072 GCA_964388755.1 uncultured Pseudobdellovibrionaceae bacterium
CCCCTTGCTCAAGGGAAACAGTGCCTGCAGCTCCAATGAGGGCGGATTTAACCATAGATCCAAAAATAACAGATTGATTATTATCACCAGTGTTATTAGCGACACCCCAAACGGTGGCAAGGCCTGCATCGGTTCTCACATCAACATCAGGTTTATCTTTTTCAGCAAGTTCAATATTTTTTGTGGTCGCACAGCCGACAAGACCGGCCAGCATTCGTCCACCACTTTGATTGTTCACTCGTTGAATTTGTGATTCACTCAGACGACTGATCAGTCGTAGAAGTGAAATCTTTTGGGGATCTTCAAGAGATGCTAAAGGTCCGGTCGCCCCAAGGGCCAAAGCCCCAGCGAGATCTGAAAAATTAGAAACATTGAGTGGTGTCGGAGGTTTTACTTTTGCAAACATTTGATTGATGCCTGTTTCGTTGGAGCGACGTCCAAGATTAGGAAGATCGCTTCCCACAAGACCGGCTTTGGCAATCATTCCAGACGCATCAAAAAGATTTGCACCACTGTCATCACGAGATCGGACAGGTATTGCAACAAAAGCTGTTTGAGCTAAAGTTTGTGCCGAAGCATTGGCACGCAATTGAACTAGAAGTTGACTGATTCCCTCACCTGCAAATGGGGCATTACCAAATTCACGATCCAGCGGAACAGCTCCATTACCAAGACCCATTTTATTATAACTGGCTAAGGGTTGTCCGCCAGCGTCCATGGGAACGTAGTTGGCCGCAAGCATTGCGCCGCCAGAGAGGTTAAGGGTAATAAACGGAGCTAAGGATGAGCCCAGTGCTGATGATGGACACTCTTCAAGGTTAGCTTTTGCATAACGAGGAATCAACATCCCAGCGAGCGCTGGAAAGGTCATGCTCGCTGAAAACGAAAGAACGCCAGCGCCTAAAAGTTCACGACGAGAAACAGGTTTTTTACCATGAGAGAGACAATAGTCCTTAAAGCCTTTTTCAACCTTCTTGCGTTGGTTTTCAAGCTCTTCTCTTTGCATTTCTTTTTCAATTTTGCGACTCATTTTTAACACTCCCTCTTACATCTCATAGGTCGAAAATGATGATGTCATTGCCGTGCACATATAAACTAGTTTGTTTCTTTGAATATCATTACTGCTGCCTGTAAAATTTAAACCAATATCTGATGTGATTTGTTCAAGCTCTTCAGTTTCTGGATTTCGCCCCCAGCAAGATCTGGCTAGTCGTTTTGCAGTATCTAGAATTTGGCTTTCTGATAAATTTCCGTTGGTAAAATCAACGGATTTAAAAACTTTTCTTTCATCGGCTGTAAGGGCTCGCTCTTTGGCTACAAGGTCATTACACAAAACAGCAGACAGGCTGACAAAACTTTTAACCATCGGTTGGGTCATTGTATTGGCAAGACCCTCTTCAGAAATTGATGTTTTAACTTTATTAAACTCTGCAATGGCTTGTGTGCTCGGTTTAACAAGGCTTAAACAAGAGACTAAAGAATCCAATGTTCTTGAGGCCCTTAAGACTGAAGCTGTTTTTGTGTTTGGTATGGCAACAATTTCTCCATTGTTTCCTGGAGAGACTGATGCAGCAACACTACCACCACCATTGTCACCGCTCATAGATCCACAATTGTTATAGGCGATGGTGACTACGATAAAACTCACTGTGTATGCGACCCACTGGGTTATTGTTTTTTGCTTGATCATATTATCTGACTCCAATGCATTCTGGTCGAACGGCTATGTTTTCAAAAAGTTTTTTAAGATTGTAACCATCAGATTCAAAAGTCTGTGAAAGATTATCTACCATTCCTTGCTCAAAGTTAGCCACAGGACGGCGACAAAGTTCACGATAAACCTTTTTAACCATACACTTTGAAAAAGCTCGAGAGTTGGCTACAACAGTGGCCAGTTGACGAACACCAGAGCCAGAGGCTGTGAATCCACGCCAACCAAAGCGAGTGGTGTTTGATGGGCTAACAGCATTATTCACCCAAGTGTCATCCGTTGTTCTGAAGCCCGAGCTAAAAGTATTGTCGTTGATATTCATTTTGCTTGAAACACCCATGGGTGTTTGTCTCATTCCACCAGCACCACCTGCATTGGGATAAAAGGGGGCGTATTTAACAAAATTATCAGAGAAGTCATAACGAGCAAAGGCACCACGAAATCCATCCATGACACTGTGACATGATTTACAAGTCGTCAGATACTTTGAACCCTCTCCACCCGGAAAACGGTCGATATCTCGACCCACGCGAACATCAGTGGCGGTGGCGTCGGCCCACTCTTCGATGTCATTACAGGTGAATTGTTTAAACGTAAATTCAACCAATCGTCGATTGGTCCCAGCAATGGCATGGGCACCCATAAAAGCTCTTGATGTGAGAACGCCGGCCGAATCAGGATGGTTCGCCAGAGCTCCACTGCCCGTTCGAACATACTGAGTGTTGACTCTTGTCAGAACCGAAGCAATGTCATAATTATCTGTTTCAAGTTGACGGTAATGGTTATTAGAACCAAGAACGTCAGCAATCATGTTTCTGGCCACAGGGGCTTCTTCGTCTCCCATGTAAAAAAGATTTCCGGTTAATAATAATCGAGCATCTAATTCATCACGGGTCACACCAATAAATGTGGCAATAAAATCATTCAGTGGTTCGTTGATGGTCTCGTCCCTAGTGGACATACGAGCTGCGAAGTCTCGCACCACAGTATTATAGAAACTGGATTCTTGACTGGCCAGTTGTGCGGCCGCTCTTAAATCTCCACGATCAATGGCGCGCTCCATAGCTATAATGACCGGATTATCAATGGGAGTTCGAATCCCCGCCAGTCTCTTATAAATATCAAGGGCCAGAGTTCGATTGGCGGTAATGGGTTGATCCACTTCAGATTCAATTTCAAGATATGTTTTTTCTTTAATTTCAGTGATGGCTATAACACCTTCGATACGAAAACCATCTTGTTCGACATATTGAAACGTCAGGGTATTTGTCCCTTGAACAAAATAACCTCTTTGAGTGTTATTAAGATTGACGTTAATTGTGACGGTTGAACCGTCATATATATTTGATCCCCCCGGAAACAAATTGATCGGGCCTTGACCGTTAATGAGTAATCGACCTTCATTAGTGTAGTCTGGATCATAAACATTAAGACGTAAAAATAAAATTTCTGGGCTGTTAAGTTGTAATGTAGTTGTTGCCTCTGTGGTGGTGGCATCAACAGTGAGATTCAGTTGACCATAAGCTTTTGCTGAAAATGAACAAAGAAAAATCAATAGCAAATGAAGGCGAAAATGATTTTTCATAGATTTAGGTTCACTAAAATTCATTGGAAACCCCTTGAGTCAAGCGTGTATGGTATTGAGATTTTATTTAATTCCCCACGTGCGATTACGATCCATACAATTGTATGCAGTTTATATGCCTGTCTAAATCAAACTGTTTTGTCTAAAGCCGCTGGTTACTGACAATTAATCTGACGCTGTCGATAGAGCATTACATTTCAAAATGAGACGTCTGAAGTTGAGTCACTTTTATGATTCAGAGAATTTAAGATTCTTAAAGTCATATCGCGGAGCTTAAAAAACAGATCTTGTTGTGTGTGGCAATGAATACTAATCTTCTCTCACTCTATTTAATTTATTTTCACTTGAATGAACTTGCCTTGGGGGGCCAATGAAGTTTTCTGTTTTATTATTTTCATTTATTTTGTTCACAAACGTTTCTCATGCAAAAGTGACTTGTGGGAGCGGTGTTACTTTTTCAAAAAAACTCACTATCAATGTTAATAAGACAAAAAAAGATATTTTTCTTAATGGGGTTGGCTTAAAAAAAGTTCTAGTTTTTAATATTTTTTATGCCGCTCTTTATCTTGAAAATCCCACAACCAGTGCATCACAAATTTTAAATTCTAAAGAAATTAAAATAGGTGCTGTCCATGCGTTACGTGATATTTCTAAAGATCAATTGGTCGATCAGTGGGACAAAGAGTACGAAAGGCTGTGCGGACAAAACTGCCAAAAACTAATGCCTTTTCATGAAAAATTTTTAAGTTATGCCCGTAATGTCAAAAATGGCGAGCGTCTTTATCTGATTATGTTTAGTGATCGTTTTGAATTTGAAATTTCTGGGTCAAAGGGTCAAGAGACCTTTCCGCCCATTCGAAGTGCCGAGTACGGTCGCATTTTGCAGCGTGTTCTGATTGGGGCTGACGCTGAAGATAAATCTCTTGAGAATGGTCTTCTTGGCAAACAGAGTATTTGTAAAAGTTAATTGGATATCATAAAAGAAGTCCTTAAACTTTTTATGGGGTCTAAACCCCAACTTAGGACTTCTCTATGGCTCGAATTCTGGTTCTCGCATCTGCTTTATTTTTAATCTCATGCCAAACAACTCCACTTCAATCCCCGACACCTGGTGACTTTTCCACAGCACCAGGATGGGTTTCGGTATTTCAGACTTTTACATCTGAAAGCGAAACGTCCATCAATATTCTTCGACCTCACCTGAGTGATTTAGTCTATGTGGTTGATCAAAGTTTAACAAAAATCCAGGACGTCAAATGGAAACCCGAACAAGAAATCCCCATTTTAAAAACCACCACCGGACCCCATATCCACTGGAAGGTGGATCGAATTCATATTAAAAACCTAAATGCAAAAACCAATTACCGTCTTATAGTGGCGAGCCAGCGATCCAAAAAAATTATTGATTGGAGAAATTTTAAAACCTTAGAGACATCAAAAAATAAGACCCGTTTTCTTATTGGCTCTTGCATGTCAGACTCCCACACCTTCGAGCACGTCAGAAATAAAATTTGGCACGAAATGACCAAATACGATCCAGAGTTTTATATTTTGCTTGGTGACCAAGTTTATGTGGATGATTTTGATTTTGTAAAACGCGAGATGGCCACTGAATTTGATATCTGGACACGCTATATCGATAGCTTTAGAAAAATCCCACTTTTTCAACAACGAGATCTTGTGCCGATTTTTGCCGTTTGGGATGATCATGACTTTGGCACCAATAATTCTAACAAAAACTTTAAAGCCAAAGAAGCAGCATTAAAAATTTTTACT
>CAYMBT010000207.1:0-4972 GCA_964388755.1 uncultured Pseudobdellovibrionaceae bacterium
TACCGAGCCATTGGACGAAAAATCCTAAGCAGCGACGAAGAGAAATTTCGTTGGACCATGGGACCCATGTGGTACCGCGGACGTCTTGGAAAAAACCAAGTTAAAGTTTTTATTGTGGGACAAGAAGGGGCGCAGGATGAAAACGTCACCAATCGCGCTTTTACTGGTTCAACCGGGACACGGGTGCAAAAGTTTTTAAATCACCTTGGCATTTATCAAAGCTATCTTTTTATGAACACCTTTATCTACACGATCCGCGATCAAAGAGACACAGCCAGCAAAGCCTATATGGCTCTTGAGCAAGGTGAAAATAGTCCGATCGTCAAATACCGCCATCAACTTTTTGATAATGTGATCGAACAAAATCCAGACTCTATCGCACTTTTTATTGGTATCGGTGGTGGCGGAAAAGAATCCCTGGCGACTTGGATCAATTCAAAAAGCCAAGGTCAAAAATGCTCATCTGATTTTGATCTTCGAAATTGTGACCTCACTGATTTCATCAAACACTTTAAAGACAAAGGTGTGCTCAGTGGCCAAGAAAAAATCTTAGCCCTCGGTGTTCCCCATCCCGGTGGTGCTGCCTTTGGAAGCGGGACAAATCATCTTGAGAAAGCTTTCTCTAATGCCGCAGAAAGAGTTCATCAATTGATCAGTCAAAACCCCAATTGGCTTCCTGAGGATAAAGACGAAAATCGCTATGGTCAGTGTGCTGGCGGCTCTCGCCTTAAAAGGCTGAGTCAAAATTTTAGATATGGTCATGCACCAGTTCCGTTCAGAGATTTTAGTTTTGCTACCAATTGGCGCATGGGTGATACAGGTACTAGCTCTAACCGAAACGGTTCAGATAAAATTCAAGTTTTTAGCGAACACGGGCGCTACGCTATCGTTAGAAATCATTCTGTTCCCCTTGGTGAATGGCAAACCACAACAGGTCGAACGGTTTTTAATGATGAAGAACCTATTTATGATTTTTATAATCCTCCTAGTGAAACTTCAAAACAATTGAGTGATAAATCCTCTGGCCTTCTTTATGGCATGAAGGACATCGAAGTTCCTTACGAGCCACCACGCTACTCAGAATACGGCTATTCTGACTCTGGGGACTATGATCACGCCCGACAGTTTGACCCAGGTCCTGCCAGCGAAGAAATGGCAAAAGCTCTTATGGACTGGCCCAACTTTAAAGAGATCCACTCTAAAGGTTTTTGGAATGATCCCTCTTTTGGCTTTGGACCATCTTATCGTGGTAATACCCTAGATCCTGAGTTTGTTATTTTAGCTGATCAAATGGGACACAGTGATTTCTTTTCGACCCGTGCATTGACAGGTGAAGGGGGTCAACGTTTACAGGCTTTTCTTGACGAAACAGATCTTACAAAAAAAGACTCTTATCTCATATTACGCTCTCTTCCTGTGGATACGCTTGGTAAGCCAGAGGCCGATCGAATCGCCCTTGCCACAGGAGTTGATCGCAACGGCAAAAGTGTACAGAGCAGCCTTCAAACCATTTTAAAAGAGATAAAAAATCAAAAGACTTTGATCGTTATGGGTCCCGTGGCCCAGAAGCTGGCCCAAGAACTTTTAAGTCAGAATAAAGAACTTAAGATTTCTAAAGTCGTCGGTATGGCCATGCCTGATGGTTCTTACGATCATATTGATCAGTGGATCAGTGTTGCAGAAAAATTAGGTCTGCCAAAGCCCACAGCAAAGAGTTTAAAAGCAATGCCAATCATACCACGAAAAGACCTCCCCTATTCGACCCGCTGGTGGATGGGCACTACGGGCGAGAGAGCCGAGCGGGCTTACGGAAAAAGCTTGTATGAAAAAGAAGTGAATCAATTGGATTTTGATTACACCGGTCATTATTATCAGTTGGTGGCGCCGGATTGGGCGAGGCGACTTTGGGATGATCCAAGACCACTGAATGATGTTGAATCCGAAGAAATTGAGAAAACTTTAAATTCAATTTAATTGATTTCTGCTCAACAAAATTGATGGCCTTAAGTTTTTAAAAAAACTTAAGGCTTTTTTTTGACACAAAACCAAGTCCCGGAAGCTAAAAGATAAACTGATTCTGGGCGATTCAGAGCTCCGCACTTTAAAATTTCAAACTTTTCATCTGATGAAAAATATTTTTGCAGATCTATGGGGTTTAATAAATAACAAGAATCATTATCGGCATGAAAGGGCGGATTGAGATCAGGAACTCGCATGGTAAAAGAGGGTTGAGAAGATAATTTTTTCTTTAATATCAGAAAGAGGTTTCTTATTAAAAAATAGATCACCTCGAAAAAAGTGTTTCCTAAGGGATGTCTTGGCATATCAGGGTCTCTGAAAAAAAATCTTTTTAAAGGTCTTTGCTGCCAAACATATTGTGTGAGGGCTTTAAAGGTCATACCAAAACTTAAAAGATTCGGACCTAAAATGATAATGAGACCTCCCGGGCGGGTGACCCTAACCATCTCACTGAGAGCTTTTTGGGGATCGGGTACATGTTCAAGGCACTCGTTGGTGGTTGTGACGTCAAAACTTTCGTCCTCAAATGGCAGAGATAAAATGTCTCCGCTGATAAAATTTAATCTTTCACTGGGTGAAGGTTCGTATCCGTCGTTGTGTAAATCTATACCCGTAGCTAAAAAGCCTTCTTTGGATAAAAAGTAAGTTGACCAACCTGAACCACAACCCACATCAAGCAATTTCGCTTTTGTTGGGGCAAAGGCTTTAACAAAACGCACATACTTGATGTACTGCTTTTGCGCTTCAGATTCGGTCAATTTGATTTTTCTCACTCGATCAGGACTATTTTTATAAAGATTCTGAAGATTTAAAATATCATTTTCAAGTATGTTCATTTTATTGTTCCTTAAAAAACATTTTTATTTTTTTATTCAATTTTTGTTTCATTCGCACTTTTAAACTTTCATTTTTGGATCAAAGGCATCCCTAAGACCATCGCCAAGAAGTTGAAAAGCCATCATTGTTAAATAAAGGGCTGCCCCCGGAAAAAGAATCAGATGGGGAAAGCTTTCTAGGGTATCGGCCCCATCAGAGGCTAATACCCCCCACGAGCTATAAGGAGGCTGAAGCCCAAGACCAATAAAACTTAAAAAAGATTCAAATAAAATATTCGATGGAATTCTAAAAGTGAGCATCACAATGATGGGTCCAAGGATATTGGGCAACACATGATGGATGAGCAGATGAATATGTCCAAAACCCATAGCCACTCCGGCTTCAATATACTGCATGGCTTTGACTTGTAAAACCTGTCCACGCACAAGTCTCGCAAGATTGACCCATCCCACAATACTCAGAGCAATTAATGTCCCGGTCAAAGCGCGCCATTCGGGATGGGTGATCCAATCCACGCTATCAAAAATAACTTTGACTATAATCATGATGACAAGAGAGGGAACAGAATAGGCAATGTCCACAAATCTCATCATCACGGCATCAATCTTTCCGCCAAACCAACCAGATAAGGCTCCATAGATCGCACCAATAAGAAGAGAGATAATGGCAGTGATCACGCCCACAGCCATAGACATACGTGCGCCATAAATGGTGCGAGAAAAAAGATCTCGCCCTAATTTATCGGTCCCAAAGAAAAACTGTTTTGTGGGAGACTCAAGGATATGGTCGATATGCTGTTCATCAAAAGGATAAGGCGAAAGACTTGTGGCAAAAACGGCTATAAAACAAATGAATAAAATAAAGCCTAAACAAATCAGCGCCACTTTTTTTTGTTTAAAATGATTCCAGCCTTCTGAGAGCCATTGTACTTGACTCATGAAATCTCTATCCTTGGGTCCACAATTTTATACAAGACGTCTACAATCAGATTAGATAAAACAAGTAACACTGAAAAAAGAAGGGTGAGAGCCATAATCAAGGGATAGTCCCGATTAAAAACACTTTGCACAAAATACTTTGCAATTCCGGGGACAGCAAAAATAATCTCAACCACAAAAGAGCCTGAAAGAATCCCAGCAATCAAGGGACCCGCATACGTTAAAACAGGAACCAACGAATTTTTAAGCACATGACGATAAAGAACACTTTTTTCGCTGAGTCCTTTTGACCGAGCCGTTCGCACGTAGTCAGACTGTATAACGTCTAAAACACTGGCGCGGGTCAGCCGCGCAATAAACGCCGCAGGCCTTATGCCCAGAGTGATCACCGGAAGAATATAGTGACGAGGCGTATGCCAAAGAGCCGCCGGCAAAAGAATATCGTAATCAATCAGTGTTTGATAAAAATTGGGGAATAGTAAACTGATGGGCCATCCAAAACTAAAAATATAAATAAGGATCGGGGCCACAAGAAAGCTGGGTAAAGAGATCCCACTGATTGCAATCATCATGGCTATCGTATCCCAAGACGTCCCTACCCGTGCTGCAGCAATCAGTCCCAAAGGAACACCAATTAGAAACGAAATGACTAAAGCATAAAAACCTAATTTAAAAGAAACTGGAAATGCGTCTTTAAGAATTTCACTCACCTCTCGACCTTCGTATTTATATGAATAACCCAGATGTCCTTGTAAGAGACCGAGCATGTGGTGAGAGTACTGTTTAAAGAGTGGTTGATTCAGACCATATTTTTTTTCGATGTTTTCTTTCACGAGCGGTGGAAGAGCTTTTTCTTCATCAAAGGGCCCCCCAGGGAGAAGTCTTAAAAGAACAAAAGTAAAGCTAGCGATCACAAATAGAACAAAAAAAGAGGAAACCAGTCTTTTGATAAAAAAAAGAATAAGTCCCTGATCAAGAAGGGCCATAAAAAAACACAGACAAGTTGTGAGTATAAAAGTCACAGACAAAGACCTTGGAACATACATGACGCTCCAATCAAACAGGATCATCACCACTAAAAGTGCAAAACTTAAAAAGAAAGTCAGAGAGATTTTGTTTTTCAAATTTTAAATCTCCCAGTCTTTAAAGTGGTAGAGGTCAATGGGGTTACTTTTAAA
>CAYMBT010000208.1:0-4956 GCA_964388755.1 uncultured Pseudobdellovibrionaceae bacterium
TAAAGGAACGGAAGTAATAACAAGATCATCACCAGAACCCTGATAAACCGAAATCGTTTTTTCTGGATCCATGGCTTCAAATTTTGGAACTTCGATGGCTCCAGGGATGGGTGTTTCATTCCAACGATTAGCATCAGAATTCAAAACTCCACGGCCGCCAAGAATGGGATACTCACGTTCTGGATCAATAGCTACAACACCAGGTCTACGACCACCAAGAATCGGGTATTCACGCTCTGGATCGATGTTCACAACACCCGGTTTACTACCACCAAGAATGGGATACTCACGCTCAGGATCAATTTGCGTCCCTGCATCCATAGTCACACGACCTGGTTTAGGAATACCTAAAATGGGGTACTCGCGCTCGGGATCAATAGAATCGTTATAAACGATGATTGGGCCTCTCGTTGGACCTGGGTCAACAAAGCCACCTTTATCTGCGTCTTGATCTCCCACTGTAGTCCCATTGTCTTGAGCATTATCATCAGCAGGAGATTCATTAACTCCCTCATCACCAATGACAATGGGATCGGGAGAACTATAAACCACAGGACGAGAAAATTGTTGATTACAAATATGGTCAGCCACAGAGGTCAGTGCACCAGCCGATTTTTGGCGAGCCACACAGGCTAGATAATTTGCGATCTCTTCAGTGGATTCTCTAGGTAAATGGATCACACCTTTATAAGGTGGTGGGCGAAGAGCATCTTCGTCGTTATTCTGTGCCACAGTGTTTTGATTCTTCCACGGCTGATCACTCGTGGGTGGATTTTGCCCAGGCAGAAAATCTTCGGGAGTGGTTTCTGCGAAAAGAGAGAAAGAGAAAAAGAAAAAAACAGCACTTAGAGTTATTTTCATCATAGCTTTTAAAACCCCTATATAAATTGTTCTCTGGCAAATTAACCTATAATGACCATCTATTAAAATAACTTCTGAGATAATGAAGTTATTTCATAGACATTGTCGACTGAATGGTCAGTTGTAAGAGTGAAAACTTGAAAAGTTTAAGGAGTTTAGTTTTTCGCAAAATATGTTGTGACAATAAAAGTCTAAAAAAGTTTAAATTTTAGACTTTTATTTTTCTCGGAGTTGTTTTTTAAAAGTGAATAAGTTCTGTACAACACAAGAATTTTATAGAGACTTATCCAAGGTATTTATTACAAGAATGGGTGTTATAAATCCAAAATAAATTAAACAGTGGATTCGGGCTTAATCAGCATTTTTCGGACTTCATCAGAGTGCTCAACCTCAAGTTTTACTTGGGTACGAGCCAGCTCTTCAAGGGCAATATCACCCAGCTCTGAAGCCAAATGGGTCAGCTTCTCGTAAAGGCCAAGGGTTTTGATTTCAAAACTCAAGCTCTCTTCTAAAAGTTGATGAACGGTGTGGATATTGGTTTCTTCGGCTTTTGAACTGACCATGGGGGGATGACCACCAAGGCTAGTGATCTTTTCGCCAATCAAAATGGCGTGACCCATAGATTCTGTGGCATTGTCTCTGAACCATTTTTGGATGGGAATTCGGTTATGCCCCATGATCATAAAAGAATAATGAAGGTAGCGTGTGATGCCTGACATTTCTTCTTGGTAGATTAAACCAAGGAGTTCTAAAACTTTTTGATTTTTATAGCTTGGACCCGTCATGATGCTCCTTATTGATTATTTTTTTGGCCTAGCCATCAGAGCGTATGGAACCAACAGCATCATGGGCGTGTAAACTTTCATAATGATGGGTTTTAATCGTAAAAGATTCAACCCCAGAAAGTGGACGAAGTGCGTCTTTCATGATTCTTAAGGCATCTTCAACAAACATGGGGTGTTGGCCATTGAGCCTTGCAAATTCTTGCTCGTCTTCTCTTTTCACAGCTGTTTGCACTGGTGTTTTAAGGGCGTCTTCGATGGTGTTGATATAAGATTCGACGGAGAAGTCAGAGATCTCGTCTTTAAGATGAAGAGTGATGTCAGCCCGACTGCGCTGAGAATGGGGAGAGGCCACTTGATTTTGCCCCAACCAATTAAAAACTTTCTCAAAACTTAAAGTGTCTTCACAAAATTCTTTGGCAAAAGCCTGTTGAAACAGCTGTCGCGAAAGAGCCGATGAACAAGGGCAAGTGCTTGAATAAAAAACTTGAAAGCTCAGACTGATATTAAGATTTCCTTGGATCAATTCTGAAACCAGTTCAACCGGGTAACTTTTGTAACCTTGGTGGTCACTCAAAAGGGCCTTACGTTTATAAAGCTCGTTCCATCTTAAAACCATACGGGATGAATCAGATAAACCTTTTTGAGATTCAATAAACTGACTCAGCACTTCTTTAATTCTAGAGCGGGTCAGTTGAGCTTGGGTTAAACCATGGTCAACCGCTAAAAAAAGTCGAGACATGTGAATACCCTTGGCCTTGGGGTCAGAGACATTCACAAAAATATCCGCTTCAGCGTTCACTATTCTTAATTCTGAGGTGGTGAGAGGAAATACGATTTTCTCCATACCCACCCACTCGAGCCGGCTCGGCAATTGGGATTTTTGGGTCTGGGCGATATCGGGCATTATCTTTGTTTGTTTAGGATCCATTAACATATCTTCTTATTTAGCAGTTTTAAGCCCGAATACAATTCACTATAGGCAGTATAAGGACAAGCCCACTTATAATGCGATCAGTCAACGGGGTCAATAGATACTTGAGAACTGTCTGTTTACAACCTGACTCTCTTAAAATGACTCTCAGAAAAAATCCGCAAAATAGAACGTATTTTTGACTCTCTTTTAAAAATAAATTGGGGAGGATTCTATGGGGGATGAGAAAGAAAAAAAAAGGAAGTACTCGCGTACTTCCTTAAAACTGAGCAACAAAGACTAACTTAAATGAGTCGGCAAAAATAAGTATGCCTATGGCTCCATGTTCCAAGCAAGAGAAAGAAAACTCGACATACTATATTAGGACCATAAAAATGTAGCAACTGTACTGTAAACCAGCGCCCCTCAAAGAGAACGCTTCTGGCAAAAACATCGGCTCTTAAAGGTTCATCTATGGTGACTAGCCTATGGTCTAGGCTTGTCGATTTCAGTCAATCTCAGTGAAGGCTTTGCTATACTGATTCAATCTAAAAAAATTTAATGAGTGGGGTCATTTGTTCGATTTAAATAACTTGGGTTCAACAGATCTTGATCGCAAAAAAATGGGGCTATTAAAATCGATTGGATATTTAATTGTTGTTGTCATATTGACTCCAAAAAATTCTTTAGCCCAAACACCAACTCAGGCTCCATCACAAACCTATCAAAGTTATTTTGATTTAGGAGTAAAAACCGGCTCGTTTTTACCCTATGAAATCGAAGGGGTAACTGAAGTATTGCCTTTTTGGGGTATTAAATTAGGCCACACCGTAAGTCCCACCCTCGGCATTGAATATGACATTGATATCGCCCATGCCAAGGGTGTGACCTATCTTTTAGGATACGCGAGCTTGCGCCATGATTTTGTAGTGGGAAAGGTTTTACCTCTTTTTTTACTGATTGGCCTTGATGCCCATTATTTTAAAAAGAAAGACGATTTTGTACCAGATACTTTTGATCCGGCTAACAGTGTGGTGGTTGATCATCCATGGAAGTTTTTTGGCGGCTGGCATGTTGGTATTGGCTCTGAAACAGTGATTTATGGTGACCTATGGATACGAGCTGATGTGCGAATGGGTTTTAGTCCCGGACGACAACTTTCTGTTTCATTAACTGGAATTTATAGATTTTAAAAATTTTAGATAATCCAACTTGAGGTGGGTCAAATGCATAAGAAGTTTTTAGGATCCTTTCTTTTCATCTTTTTTTTCGACCCATCACCTCTTTATGCCAATGTCGTTGGCACCAGTGCACAAAATTTTAATCCCACCTCAAGCGGGATTGATTTTGTGACCGTTCACTCTTCTGAAACACTGGAACCAGGATTTCTTAATCTGGGACTATTTTTTAACTATGCCGTCAATACCCTACCCAACTACACAAACACCATTACCCAAAGAAGAGATGAACCCCAAGATCAGTTGATCTCTATGGATATGAATTTTGGATTAGGACTTATGAAAAATTGGGACATTGGCTTTTCAATCCCACAAGTTCTTTGGCAAGATGTGGATGAAAACACCACAGTTTTTCGTGGACAATTTGAAAACACAGGTGTCACAGAACTGAGAGCCAATACTAAGTACCGTTTTTTTGGTGATCAAAATGGCGGACTGGCCACCATTTTATCGGTGAATTGGTTTCTGATTGAAAACTATCCCTTTACAGGAATTAACCCTGGCCCCACCTTTAATTTTGAATTGGCCTATGACTTCACATGGGGACTATTTAACATAGCCACCAACGTGGGTTATCGCCTCAGAAACCCAGGGGAACCTGTTTTAGGTGTACCCATTCAACCCTTCCCTGATGAATTTATTTTCTCTTTAGGGACCAGCTATTTGATTCAGTCCATTGATACAAAAATAATTGCCGAATTTTTCTCTTCACTTCCCACCGAAGAAGTGGATTTTACCTCTGACCGAGAAATTTCATCGGCCGAAGTTCTTTTAGGTGCGAAGTGGGATGTTCGTCATAATATCGCTCTTCATTTAGGGGGTGGAACAGAACTTTACCATGGTTCTTCTTCACCGGACTGGCGTGTTTATACCGGCATCAACTGGAGTTTTGGACCTCTTTTTGGCAAGTCAGAACCCAGTACCACTGCTGAAATTGAGTTCATTGATGAATATGACTTTAATCAAGAGCCTAAAAATAGAGAAACTTTTATCGCTAAAGATGTTTTGTTTGAGTTTAATAGCACTGACATCAACGAACAATTTAAAACCACTCTGAGTAAACTAGCCAAGTATTTAACCAATGGGCCTGGCTTTGAGTCCCTGGAAATTGTGGGTCATACCGACTCCGTAGGAAGTGACTTATATAATGATCAACTGAGTC
>CAYMBT010000209.1:0-4078 GCA_964388755.1 uncultured Pseudobdellovibrionaceae bacterium
TACGATTACCATAACAACACGCGAACAACCGGCGATCAAAGAGACGGAGAGGCCGGTGCAACCATAGGGCGCATTTTAGAATCAGCGGCCATACTGGGTAAAAAAGTTTTTATTTATGTTACCTCTGACGGTGCCTGCGTGTCCCCGACCAGTGAAGATCGCAATGCTCCATGGAGAAGTGATCGTGGTGAAGCAGGGATTGCCTATATGCTCGCCTACGATCCACAAGCTCGACCAGTCACTAGCGGATTTCAGATTGGTCATTTTACAAGTGGTCAAGCGGCTGACGATCAGTTTATCACTGGCGGAAGTCCAGAAATTGCGGCCAGTGCAGTTGTTGCCAACTATTTAAAGTTTAATAATAGAATGGAACTTCTTAACCCAACAATCGGAAGCACATTTAACAGTCAACAACTGGATCAGATTATTAAGTTTGGCTAAAAGCAAAAAAGAGATTTTATTTGGTGAAAGAAAAAACTCTATTAGGACGTAACATGAGAATCTCGGTGAGTTTATTTTTAAGTGGATATTTAGTGGCTATGGTCGCTTTTAATAACTGTAGCGCTGTCCATGAAGGCGGATCACTATCCAGTTCTTTTGAAGCTTGTAATTTAGCGCTTAAAGATGAATTTCTCAATGGTTACCACGAGTTTCTTGTCACCAATTGCGCCGGCTGCCATGTCAGCCAAGGTTCTGGCAATGGGGCTTTTGCTGATCGAAATATCGATATTGCTTTTGATGCCTTTAATGTTCGCGGAAACTTATTAGTGGGCTCGCGCGCCCTAGACACTAATCACCAACCTCCTTGGACGGGTTCACAACATAGCAGTGAAATCTCTCAACTTGATAGCACTTGGGATGTGATCAAACAACAAACTAACGATTGTATCAGTCGATCGGGTGGTGTTGTGGATGACATATATGACGATGGGATCGTTCCTGAAGACCCTACCTTCACCCGAGGCGAGATTCAAACTTACATTAAGATCATGGACGCCACTCCGACTCGTAAAACAATCAATTGGGATCTTTCCACAGAAATTCTTCGCCCATCAGGCTTATCTTTTACTGGTGCGCAACTCAGCATCGATGTGCAGGCCAACACCACAATTAACGGCGAAAAAAGTTATATCTTCTCTAATCCTCGTTTAAGAGCAGGGGATCAAGCTCTGCATTTAATCCATATTGGTTTTATAATTAATAACCAGTTAGTCTCAACAGCCACAAGTTATCACGGCCTTAACCGTCGAGTGCCCGCCACCCAAACACGCGACCTCTCGGCAGGGTCCATCACATTTCTTTATGATCTAAAGAACACCGACACACTTTCTTTATCCATTGGTTTACTGGATGTGGTCGACTTTAATCCGCCGACCTTTGACCAACTGATTGCACCCACAGGTGTCTTTGGTCAAAACTGTTTGAGTTGTCATAACAGTGCGAATACCACAACCACACTTCAAGGGGATTTTGACATTTCTACTCGTCAAGCCATCATTACTCAAATTAAGGTTGCGCCCTATAGCCCTAATAACTCAAGCCTATTTATTCGCATGAACGATACCGACAGCCCAATGCCAACCACCGGAATTCTTCCCAACAATCAAATCAAACAAGTGCTGGACTGGATTAGAGACGGAGCGCCCTAGGTCGCAAATATCCTTCAAAAGTCTTAAATAAGTCTAGGAAATTTATTCTCTTAAACTTTAGTACCGATATTTATATCAGACACAGGGAGAACTGATATGAACAAAATTATTTTAATCCTTATCGCACTCTTAGGATTTTCTTGCTCAAACCACCAACCTACTTTTAATCAAGCTCTTGAAAATAATGATCTGGTTCAGATCGATGACATGATCGTCGAAAAAGATTGGCTTGTTGGTGAGGATGATTCAGAACTGTCTTCAAAAAGTTATAGTCTTAAACAAGTTCGTCTTTGGACAAATGGGGTCGTGCCTTACCGTTTCGGCAGTGGCATTACCGCAACCGAAAAAAATCAATTTGTTCAATGGTGCCGAGAAATGGGTGAATTTGCTAAAGTCTCCTGCGTCGAAAAAAGATCACAAGACAGAGATTATCTTATGATCACGAGGACCAACGAAAACATCTGTGGCTCTTCTTATGTCGGTCGATGGGGCGGAGAGCAGCCCCTTAAATTACGTTGTTGGACGCGAAGAACTGTGCAACACGAACTTCTTCATGCCCTTGGCATTCCCCATGAACACAATCGCCATGATCGCGACAATTTCCTGACCATGCTTTGGCAAAATGCTGATCCAAACCTAAGTAGCTATTTTAGAAAAGTCAGGCTTGAAACTGTGGGCATGTATTTAAATATCTACGATTTCGACTCGGTGATGCACTATGAATCAAGAGCGGGCTCAAAAAATGGCCAACCGGTTTTTTATAGAACTGATCTCGGCCCAGTAAGAGGTCTGATCCGATTACAAAATGGAATGTCTTTTGGTGATCATTACGGTCTCTATGCACTTTATGGTGGAACGCAGCCTAAACGCCGTTAATCAAAGTTGCAAAAAATATTTATTATTCTTAGTTTTATATTTTCTAACTGGGCCTTTGCACAACAAAGACCCAGTTGTGATGTTGAACAAATTTTAAGAGCCCATCAAAATTCACTGGGCACAACCCAAGCCCGTATCCCACTCAGTGATGGCTCAAGCTTTATCAACCCCTTTTATTCTGGAACAAGAACTGATAACGACTATGATTTACCCATTATGGGTGTGATTGGTTCGGACGAAGATCAGGGCATATCTCAACAGCCACAACAAGAAGTACAAACCCCACTCACTATCCCTCGCACATCACAACAGGCCGATCGACTCTTTAATGAAACACGGGATCTCATGATTGCACAAATCAGTGGTCAATCAGATATTCCCGGTGAACAGCAAAGTTTAATGATCGAACGCCTTAGGCAGCTCAAACTCAATATCAATGATAATTGTAATGTGCTGGCTTTTAATTCGTTACCCGCTCAAGTCATATCCATGTGCGATCGTACATTGCGACTTCCTACTTTATCGTTAGTTTCAATTTTAGCCCACGAGATTGGGCACTCGATTGATCTTTGCAATTTAGGTTGCCCTCGTTACCATCGAAACCAAACTCGCACACCCATGGCTGAACACCTTCGCACTCAATCTCCCAACCAAGATGCGAAAAACTTCTTTTCGCAAGTGGATCAATTTCAAGGTTCAACCAGTCTCATCTTAAAAAATCCACCACCCGGTGTGGAACAACAGATGAATCTTCTGGTCGAACGAGGCGTCTATCGACTGGCTGAACAGGGTATTGCTTTAGAAAATAATCCTGCACGACAGGCCTATCGCTGCTTGAGCCAAGCTGGAAGTCACTACAGGCCCTTACCCAGTGATCAAGCGGGTGTTTGTCAGGGCAGTGATTTTAGCGAGGCCTCTGCCCAAATTTGGAGTGCACGGGCCGTTGCGGATTACATTAAGGCCCATCCTCCACAGAATCTCAACGATCGCTTAGGTCTCTTTGCTGCAGCCGAACTGGACATCATGACGTCCAAAGGATCACGCAAAATAACCGATTATAATCAAATCTTTTTATCTGAACCCAGCATACGTCGTATGTTCAACTGTGAACCTCAACCCCAACAGAACTGTATGGAAAGATTTTTACCCTCTTCAATGACAGACACACCCATTCTACCCATTAACACTTCACCGAGCGTAGAGTAAACCTATCATAATTAGATTTATACATTAGTTACAGTCAAAAAAACTTTCAACTTGCTGAGGTTCATAAGTCTGATTGAAATGATCAAGAATAGCTTCCATAGATACAGCGACGGCTGAACCCTCACAGTAAGTTGATAACACATCAATTCCGCGACGGTACATACTGTTGATGAGCCCAACAATCTCGCCACGATCGTTCAATAAACTTGATCCACTGGCGCCCGGAAGAATATCAAGAGTTGAAAGAATAATCTCCTCTCTATCATAACTGGCTCTGAGTAAATCATGTGAACTCTTGCTAGGATCAACACAAGAGTTATTAAGAATCGATGGAACCACAAAGCCCT
>CAYMBT010000209.1:4088-4943 GCA_964388755.1 uncultured Pseudobdellovibrionaceae bacterium
GATTCGCCGTCACTGTGTCTTCCCTCAGGACGACCGTCAGTAGAAGCCATCGGGTAACCGCGAAATTCAACATAGTCACTGGCTCTAATTGGTTTTTGAGCCAACTTTCGACAAGTTTTGCCTTGAGGTTTAAGTTCTTTCACCACAGCATAATCACCGTTATGAAGGTAGCCTAATTCTAAAAATCGAGTATGGGTTGGGCGATCAAACAGGGCGAGCGAGCCTTGCTCCATGGGTGTCATAAAACCAGGACTGCTTGCTAAAACTTCAACTTCGCTCTCTTGACCGT
The DNA here is from genome assembly GCA_964388755.1 of uncultured Pseudobdellovibrionaceae bacterium. Taxonomy (GTDB): domain Bacteria; phylum Bdellovibrionota; class Bdellovibrionia; order Bdellovibrionales; family JAGQZY01; genus JAGQZY01. The sequence continues at coordinate 4,378 of CAYMBT010000209.1, forward strand.
TGATCTTAGTTTTACAAAGAGCCACTTTGTTCTGACGATAAAGTTTTTGAGAATTCATACCATATTCAGGAAAGATCAAAGTCTGCTCGGTGAAACCACCAGAAATCAAGCAACCATCAAAACAATGGCGCGCTGTTAAAATATGTCCTTCATTAGAGATACGTGTACCGGTGCAAGTGCTGCCAGAAACTTTAAACTCCACAATTGATGGATCTGAATCAATGGGTTCCCATCCAGGTTGAGCCCATAATATTTGTCCGAATGACATTAAAAGAACGATGATCCCAATCATGGCAACCCCTTTAATCAATGTTTATCCCATCAATGTTATAACAAAAAAAATCACCTCTCAGTGAACTCTCAATCTTTACCGAAAATTCTACAACTTCGGTGGCTAGAATATCGACATGTTGTTTGGTTCTTTTTTCTATTTTCTTTCATTTTTGATTTCTTATACTTTGTGAACCTCTGGAGAGCGGTTGCGCTCGCCGCAGGCGACTCCCGCGAGGGCCGGAGCCCGAGTTGACAACGTATAAGAAATCAAAATTGATAGACAATAGGAAAAA
>CAYMBT010000210.1:0-4939 GCA_964388755.1 uncultured Pseudobdellovibrionaceae bacterium
GAAACTCTATTTGAGGCACTGAAGTACGATTTATTATGGGTTTTTCAATTTATTCTTAAAAGAAAAATCTCTTAACTTTAAAAAAAGTCCTTCACTTGACCATGAGCCAAGGATTCGTTAGCCTTTTAAAGAACGAGGGGGCTCAATTTGAAAACACCCGAACAGTATAAAATCAATCCTTCTATGATATATCGAAAAATTGGCGAAGAAAGTGTGATTGTGCCCATTGGCCAAAACGTCAATGAGGTTCGTACTATTTTTAGTCTTAATGACACTGCCGCATTTATCCTCGAGCAATTTAAAAAAACACAAAATTGTGATGAGGTCATGCAATCAGTACTGAATGAATTTGATTCCGACAACGAAGAACAAACGACAAAGTGGGTTTATGACATCATCAGTGAATTTGAACACAACAATATCCTCTTGCGGTGATTGTAGTTCAAAAACAGCTCCTCAGTTTTCACCTGCCATTGAAGGTTCAGGCCCTTTATTTGTGAATGGCGAGTATCAGCAGTTTAGTCAACAGGTGCGTGTTAAAACAATACCACTAAGAGTACCAACAAACGGCAGTATAGAGATCATAGAAAATTGTAATTTTCGCTGTATTCATTGTTACCAAGGTCAAAATAAAGCGCGAAATACTTTGAGTGGCGATCGCTGGTGCGAGATCATTGATGAAATTGCAGCCTCTGGCACTTTATGGCTTTTAATCACTGGTGGTGAGCCTTTACTCCATCCTGAGTTTGAAAAAATATACCGTCACTGCATACAAAGCGGAATGCTTGTGACTCTTTTTACCAATGGGGCCATGATTAAAGATCATCATATTGCTTTATTTAAAGAGCTTCCGCCCTTTAGTATTGAAATTACTCTTTATGGTGCCAGTGAAGAGATGTATCAAAAGGTCACCCAAACAAAAAATTCATTTGAAAAAGTAAGAACCATTTGTCAGCGATTGATTGACGAAAAGCTTCCTTTGAAACTCAAGTCAGTGGCCTTTAAACCTTTAATGAACGATATTCCAGATATAAAATCTTGGGCTGAAAACCAGTTGGGACTGACTTTTCGATTTGATACTAAAATTGATCCAGGTATTTACGGTGATTCTTTCGACGATATCCGTGCCAATCCTGAAGAGTTAGTTGATTTAGAAATGGCAATGGTTAAAAAAGAAAACATGGTCATGGACATGAAGCATTTTCAAAACCTTCATGAAAAAAGAAAGATGAATATGGTGAATGATACAAACCTTTACACTTGTGGTGCTGGAAAGAATTCATACTACATTGACTACAAAGGTTATGTTCATACTTGCAGCACTGGTCGACTTGAGGATGAGGCTTTTGATCTTAACAAAATGAGCTTTCATGAGATTTGGTTTAACAAATTGCCAGATGTTATTTTTCAAGAGGTCAGGGATAAAAACTCAATTTGCCGAACTTGCGAGTTTCGTGGTTTTTGCGACGTTTGTCCTGCCACGGCAAAATTAGCCACCGGCTCTAAAGAGGGTCGTCCCCAATATATTTGCCAACATACCATGATGAGAAAGAAAAGATTTTTGGATCAAAATCAGGAGACGATTTAATGGAAGCCGTAAAAAAGAAAAAGAAGAAATTCACTCAACCAAAGCTTAAAAAAGTTCCATTGGTAGCTGAAGAGGCTGTCCTCGCTGTGTGTAAGGCCAATACTATGTCAGCAGGCCCCGGAGGTTCGATGGGTGTGTGTGATACATTCTTGGGAATGGGAAGCTCAGCTCCTTGCAGCACCTATGGTTCTTAAGTTGTGAATATTCAAATTGCCAATATTTTAATTGAAAATAAGTCTAATGATTTTCATTGGTGTGATGAAACATTTGAGCTTTTTCAAAGCTATCCTGGTCAACTTAAAAATTCTCAAAGCTGGCAGATGAAAAGTTTAACCGGCTCAATTCCTGAATTTAAAGACAAAGAACTCCTTTTTGAAAGTGAGGGGAGTTGGGCGAGTTACTGTCTTTCATCAACCCAAGAAATTATTTTAGAGCAGTATTGTCGAACTGAAAATGGTCCACGTATTTTACAAAGTCTAATGAAGATAAATCCCCTTTTGAAAGAGGTGTGTCTTTACCAAGGTGAAGATCAAAATTGGGGCTATCCGATTGATGAGTTATTTTTTCTTTACACCTTCTCACAAAATCAATCTTTACTGATTCACGGTTGTGCACTGGCCATTGATGATCGCGCTTATTTGTTTTGTGGCGTTTCGGGTGCTGGGAAAACCACCCTCGCACAACTTCTTGAAAAAGATCATAAAGTGAATGTTTTGTGTGACGAGAGAAATGTTATTACAAAAGACTCCCATGGAAATTTGTTTCTATCTTCAACCCCATGGTACGGGTCAGGTTCCTACTGTAAGGCGGCGACCCTTCCACTGGGCGGTATAGTGGTACTTGATCCCAGTCATAAGGATCTGAGTTTAAAACCTTTAGCACCTTCTTTAGCTTTAGAAGAGATGCTTAAGGTTACATTTTTACCCCAATTTTCACCCAGCGGAATGGAAAATTCTGTGGATATGTTGCTTGAACTCATTGAGAAACAGGGTGTTCATATCCTGAGCTATGATAAAGAAAAAGTCGATATCTCAGAATTTTTGTTTTCTGATTTTTTTAAAAAATCATCTTCCCAATTGTAAGGTGAGGGTTCTTTAAATTGAGATATGATCTCTTGCGCAGAAGTGAGAAGGTGATCTGTTGTGAAGACCTCTAAGTAACAATCGCTATAAAAAAATGATTCTATGTCTTTTTTGAATGCAGATTGGTAACCCATGTTTTGCATAAGCTTAAGATCAAAGATCTCTTGTTCTGTGATGATGTTTAAAGCTTGAGATGTTAAATGGATTTGTTTTTTGAGACCCCCTCGGCCAAAGACTTTTGGAAAGACCACAAATGCGACAAGCTCGGGAAGAGAATTCAAAAAAAGTCTTTCGACTGGAACATTATAATCAGCTAAACAAGATAAAACGCTATGAGGTTCTTTGATGGGATGAAAGGTTTTCTGGTAGTTAAACCTTTTGTCATTAAGGTTGGGCTTAACAAAAGGGTCAACCCCAATGATCTTAAGTTTTGAAGTCTCTTTAAGAAGAAGTGAATCAATAAAGCCATTTCCGCAACCAAAATCAATGACAACTTCAGTGAGCTCAAAAAGCTTGGAAAGAAGAGAGATAATCTTTCTTTGGGGATAAAACCAGGTTAAGGGTTTTGAGCTTTCAAACATCGCTTTTTCTATATTGAGTGTCTGTAGATCGGATTGGGGGCTTAAATAGTATTGGGTTTCAAATTGTCGAGGCCAAAAACAGTGTTGGGACTCAAGATAAATACAGCTCTTACAATCAGGAAATGTGGCAAGCTTCATGGGGTCATTGAAGCAGGCAGGGATGGTGCAGATGATATTTAAAAAAGTGTTACTTTTAACAAGTTCTGCAATCTGGTGGCGAAAGTCAGCGAGATGACTAGGGTTGAGGTGTTGCTTCCTCCAGTGAACACGAATATTGATTTCGTCAGGGTTTGGTCCACCTTTTAAATAATCCGATAATTTTTTAAAGGCGAGTTTCATGTCATTTTGATTTTCAAAGTGGAGGTCGACTGTTAGAATTTCAGCAGGTCCATAGGTCATGGTCTGATGATAGGAGATAAGAAACTTAAAATGCAAGACTCATACTTCCATTTTCTTTACCGACTGATGCTAAGAAAACCCGTAGGTTTTGCCTTTTATATTATTTTTGCAATGGGCTATGTTTTCTTTCTCTCAAAAGTGAGTCAAAAAATTGTAGTTTTTGAACTCTCATTTTTTCAAACGGGGACATTGGCAGTGGGTGCGGTCATCGTCGCACGCTTGTTTTTAGCTCTTTGGGGTGAAGTGATGACCCAATCCGTTGTTAAAAGAGAGAAGCAAGAACTTTTATCAAGTCTATCAACAAGCTATATTCATAAAAGATTTTTTCAGTCTCAGTCCACTTTTTTACATCAAGTCTCTAATGAATTTCCAACTTTTGTAGAAATGAGTGTTTCAGCGAGCCTTGAACTATTAACTCAAAGTCTTATTGGATTGATTGCCTTTTCTTTTTTAGTCGTTATTAGTCCCCAGATCATTCCATGGTTTTTAACATTAACCCTTGGCTTTGCTTTGTTTTACGGATTTATGCGCCATTGGTTGATCCGTCGCACACGCATACGACAAGAACTAGGTCATGATCTTTTTAGCTTCGAAAAAAATTTTATGGAAGGCTATGATCATCTTTGGGTGAGTCAAAAAATGGATCACCAGAAAAAAGAGTATTCAACTTTGCTGAAGACTTGGCTCACCAATGAAAAAATCATTTCATCTATCAATAGTTCATCACAAGTGCTTCAGTGGGGGATACGTTATGTGGTGATCGTTTTAATGCTCACACCATTTTTACAAACTGTGGGTGCACTTTCTGTTTACTGGATTTTTATTCTTGTGGGTTGTTTGACTCAGTGGGGCTGGGCTTTACAGTCTCTGAGTCTTGCCCATGTTTATTGGAATAAACTTTCAACACTTTTAAAAACTCAAGATGTCATTGAAAAAAGAACTTTTAAAATGTCGTTAGAACTAAAAGCTAAAGATCTTATGATTTGTTATTCTCCCCTTGGTGAGGCCAATGATCTAGGTCCCCTTTCATTTCATTGGGTCGCGGGTGATCGTATTTGGCTTAAGGGTGTCAGTGGTGCTGGTAAAACAACATTGATTCGAACAATACTAGGACTTCACCAAAATTTTACTGGGCAACTTGAGGTCCCTCATGTCGATCATTTTAAATGGGGTTATTTGCCCCAAACGCCTTTTTTCTTTCAAAATAAAACTTTGGGCGAGAACCTTAATTTTAAAACTTGGGAAGGCTCTTTTGAAAAGCGAGTTGAAGCTCTTGGGTTAAAAACTTT
>CAYMBT010000211.1:0-4904 GCA_964388755.1 uncultured Pseudobdellovibrionaceae bacterium
GACTGGAAAGATTTGGCAGCTTCAACCGTAGCTCTTTTTGATTATCGAAAAATCAACTATAATACTGAAAACAAAACCTACCAGATTAAGTCTTCCATCTATGGTCATGTCTATAATCTTTGTCGCGATGAAAGATTTTTTGAGCAGCCTACGGCCAGCTTTTGTTCTGGTTTTTTAATTGGCCCCCAACTGATTGTCACTGCCGGCCACTGTATCAGAAATTCATTCAACTGCGAAAATGTGAGATTTGTTTTTGGCTATGGAATCTATGAGCCTTTACAAGATCCACTCACTATAGCCGAAGAAAATGTGTATTCGTGCGCTGAAGTCATTCATAGCGAAACCAATGGAGTCACTGGTGTAGATTTTGCCATCATCAAAACCGATCGCGCTGTAGCTCAACACAGGCCTCTGCTTTTAAGAACTCAGGGAGAACTGAGAGCTGATGATCTACTGACAGTCATCGGCTACCCTTCTGGTTTACCCGGTAAATGGGCCGATGGTGGAGAAATCATAAGCTTAGAAAATAGTAATTACTTTAAAACCACTCTTGACACCTATGGCGGTAATTCCGGGAGTGCTGTTTTTAATAGTCAAACTCGACTGGTCGAAGGAATTTTGGTCAGAGGAGCCACCGACTTCACCTTTGACCCTGTTAGCCAATGTCGACGCTCCAATGTCTGCTTAAACAACCAGTGCAGTGGCGAAGATGTGGTTAAAATTGAACTGATTCTAAAATATCTTACTCCTAACGACTTAAAGCCCTTAAATACTTTTTAAAGTTGCATTTATTGGGACTCACCTTTATTTCTTCTTACCTATGGAAGAATCTCAATTACCCAAACCGCTGGCTCAACTTTTCATCTGCTGTAAAGTCAAAGAGGGTAAACCCTCTTGTGGACAAAAAGGATCAATTCAAATGGTTGAAGACCTAAAGATATGGCTTAAAGAAAACCAATTGAACAAAAAATTAAGGGTTTCTCAAAGCTCATGTCTTGGCCAATGCGAAAGTGGGATCACGGCCTGTCTCTACCCCAAAGACCAATGGTTTAAAAATGTCACGCCCAGTGACTTGGAGAATTTAAAAAAAATATTGATCAGCTGTTAACAATTCTTATTCAACCCATCCATTTTGACTGGTTCACACCCAATTTCATCAAACCACAGACTAAAAGCCTCAACAGGGCTTTGTGTTAATTACGAGAAACAAACACAGGGTGTCGTCGCCGTTATTTATGAACCGAAGTAAGTCTTGCCCGGAGACAGTATTTTTTGTAGGTAAAGCTGTTACTTTGGGGGAATTTTGGGATCTGTATTCTTTTCTTGTTTATCTTTTATTTTAGTTTTTTCGCAAACGGCCTTAGCCTCACTTAAGACCAATGATTACGATGTTCTTATAGAACGGTTCACTCAACAAGGAGTGAAGGCTTTATACACGGAAAAGCCTTTTATAGATGCGGGCAATGAAGATTTAGTAGAACTGGGGAGACTTCTTTTTTTTGATAATATACTTTCTGGAAATAAAAATATTTCTTGTGCAACTTGCCATTTTCCATCGAAAGCTTCTAGTGATGGACTTCCCTTGCCCATTGGTACTGGCGGAAAAGGTCTTGGAGAAAAAAGAATTCAAGCCGATGGCCACATCATTCCAAGAAACGCACCCACCGCATTTAATATGGCCTTTCCCAGTTTTCACGTGACCATGTGGGATGGTCGAATTTCTTTTGATCCCATTTCTAAAGCACTCACTACCCCAGAGCCTCTTCTCAACGGGCCCAATCCCGTTCTCAAAGACATCACCCAACAGCTTCAGTCCGTTGCTGCAGCCCAAGCCATGTTCCCTGTGACATCCCATCATGAAATGAGGGGTGATAGTGACAACGAAATTGCCAATGCACAAAACAATATTGAAGTTTGGGACTTACTGACCGATCGATTAGTGGGAACTGACAACGGAGAGAAAAATGGAATCCCTAAGTACCTCAGCCTTTTTCAAAAAGCCTATCCTGAAATCAAATCACGAGATGAATTTAATTTTGGTCATGTTGCAAGAGCCATCGCCGCTTTTGAAATGTTTGGCTTTCAAGCGGATCGATCTGATTTTGATTTCTTTCTCCAAGGAGACTCTAGTGCTCTGACTCGCTCACAGTTTCGTGGCGCCCAAATTTTTTCTGAAAAAGGAAAGTGTTTAGCTTGCCATAATGGTCCTCACCTCACAGATTTTAAATTTTATGCCACCAGCGTACCTCAACTTGGGCCTGGAAAAATGCCCATCTTAGGAGAAGCCTTTGGTGAAGATTTAGGTCTTGCTCACATCACGGGTAATGATTGGGATAACTACAAATTCAAAACACCATCACTTAGAAATGTTTCATTAACCGGGCCGTGGTCCCATAGTGGTTCATGCACGGATCTTAAGGATTTTATTAAGCTGCATGTGGGCCCTGACGAAATGTTAAATCATTATTTGGATGATCCTGGCAAATACTTACAATCCAAGTCTGAAGTGGATTACGTCAGCCTTATTGATAATGATCAAACACGTAACGAAAATAGATTGCTCAGTCGAGATTCTATTTTACGAAACATCTCTCTGAATGATCGAGAGTTTGATGATCTTTTTGAGTTTTTAAAGACCTTATCGGATAAGTCCTACCAAAATCGCGTCAGGATACCCAAAGCTGTACCCAGTGGACTTGAAGTGGATCACTGGTAAACAAGGGCCTTTAAAAAATAACTAAAGCGGTACTTAAAATGACCACTAACAAGTCAAGGCTTGACGCAATTTTAAGCTCAGAGATGACCCAAAACTCGTATAAAATAAGACCAGAAATTAAGCTATAAACCCTAATTATAGCTCTTAAAGTGACACTTTTACTCGACTTGCCAGAGGGTGACCAAAAGGGATATAAAATAACCCACAAGATCTTGGGTCTTATTTTTTTGATCCTTGGGATGTCTTTAAAAACGACATGCTTAACTGACCCCAAGTACTCAAAAAATTTTCTTATTTAATGTTTTTTCCTTTTTGAAGGGATTTTATGAACAAGTTGCAAAAGCTCTTTGCCATACTTGGTACAAGTATAGCCCATGGTCAACCAAAGCCTGGTGTCGACCGTGCCTATGACTACCTCGAGCTCGTTGGTTTTTGGAAAGAACTCTCAGATAAATATGAATTTAAAAACTTTGGTGGATTACAAAGAGTTGATGCCTCAAGGGCATACAACGAACTTTTTCATAAGACGCTCGAGATCTTAAATAGTCATTACCGGCCCCTGCTCATCGGTGGCGATCACTCTCAAGCTTTTGCCAGTATCTCTGCTTTAGGAAACAAATACCCTGACCTTAGAATAATTTGGGTCGACGCCCACGCTGATCTTAACACTCCACAGACCAGCCCCACCGGTAATAGTCATGGTATGCCCCTTTCGGGACTTTTAGGTTTAGTGGATAGAAATATTTGGGGCATGCCCTGGATGAATCAAAATTTAAAACCTGACCAAGTGGTTTACCTCGGCGTCAGAGACATCGATCAAGGGGAACGAGAGATTATCAAAAATCTGAATATCGAACTCTACTCGCCTGAAGATATCGACAAAAAAGGCTTAAGCCAAATCCTCAGAGATGTGGCCAAGCGTTGGAAAGGTCACCCCACTCACTTAAGCTTTGATATTGATGGTCTAGATCAATCACTGGTCCCTGCTACAGGCACTCCTGTTTCTAAAGGACTGAACATGGAGCAGGCCCAAGTTATTATTGAGTCCTGTAAAACAGAGTTCAATTTAGTCTCTGGAGAAATCGTTGAGTTCAATCCGGATTTGGCTAAGACACCCGAAGAACTTGTGGTGACCGAAAAAAATGTCAAACAACTGATCGAGTGGTTTTTAAGCTAAGAGGTTTTTTTACTCTTAACAACAGAACAATAAACTTAAGTCTCAACTCTTAACTTTTAATTTTTTCGCCATTTAAAGAGCAACAAAATATCATCCATCAGAGCCACAAACGCTGGCAAAAAGAGACTTGAAACTATTGAACCTACAAGCATTCCCCATCCTAAGGCGATGGCTATAGGGACTATAAAAGGATCTAACCCACCAATACCATAGGCTGTTGGCAAAATTCCAAAAACAGTGGTCATGGTTGTCAGAACTATGGGTCGAAGCCTTTGTTGTCCAGCAATCACAATGCTCTCATAGCGGTCTTTACCCAACTGTCGCTGATACAAAACAAAATCAACAAAGACGATGGCGTTATTCACAATAACACCAGCAAGGGCCACAACACCAAGGAGACCCATAAAACTTAAAGGTTCATTATGAAGAAATAGAGCCCAAGTGACTGATGATGCGCCAATGGGGATGGCTAAAATGATGATCAATGGCCAAATAAAACTTTGAAAAGTGAGGATCAGTAAAAAATAAATCAGCACAAGGGCTAAAAGAAAGGCCCGACCTAACGAAGCTAAACTTTCTTGGGTGTCTTCGTCCTCGCCAGAAAAATTAATAAAAAGGCTAGGATATTTTTTTGCATATTCACTTTGCAGAGCCCGAATACGGTTGCTCACCTCTGTGGCAGACACTTGAGCCACATCCACATCACCAGATATGGTGACCTGACGTCTAAAATTAACATGGGCGTAGGATTCAATCCCTTTTTCGGTGGTAAATTCTGCCACACTTTTTAAAGGAACAAGTTGGCCAAAGCTATTAAGAACATTAAAATTTCCAATGCCCTCTCTCCCTTTTTTTTCGCTCTCAGGAAATGAGACTCTGACATCAATCTCATCAACGAGGCTTCTGATGGTAGTGGCTACAACCCCTTCAAAAGCAGAGAGAACAGTGAGTCCCACACTTTGAGCACTTAATCCCACAGAGCGAGCCTCTTCGTTATTCACACGCACAACC
>CAYMBT010000212.1:0-4849 GCA_964388755.1 uncultured Pseudobdellovibrionaceae bacterium
CAATAAAGATTTTGATTTTTTTGAATTGTATGAATACTTACAAATCGCTGTTTCTGCCGGCCAGCTTGCCGATCGTATTCATAAAGACATGCCTGAAAGCTGTTACCTTGATTATAAGGATGTTTTATTTACTAACGTTATAAAAGCGGATTGTTTTAGAAATCGTCTGAGACAAAACTTTTCTGACTACTTTAGCCATCTCTCGGCGATCAATCAATTTTGGACTCAAGCCAGCGCCACAGAAAAAGACCATTTTTTAGTGACCTTAGAATACGCTTCTCGAGCCGGTGTGATTACCCAGAAAGCTTATGATTTGGGCGAGATTCGATCGATGTCAAGTATCCTCTATTATCTTGAATCGATCTTTTTTGTATTTGATCATAATAAAAATGGTATTGCCCAAGAAAATGAAGTGATCAATGCCGAGACTCACTTTAGACCATTTATTAAAAACTTTATTCTAGATGATAAAAAAGATTTGCTGGATCGGGTAAAACCTTTTCTTAATGCCTTAAGTGGTTGTAGTGATGCTACAACTCACGAGCAAATTGCAGAATGTTTAGCGCCAAAGATATTTGCCCATCTTCTTAAAACTGGCAATCTTCCTGAAGGGGCGAGTTTTTCTGCGGCCCAACTGATCTACTCTAATGCCAACCGTGTGATGCGTAGACTGGATGCTAACCCTAACGTTGTTTTAGGTGTTTTTTCGGCCTTAAGTAAAATCAATCTTCAGGCCCAAATCAGAAACGTCAAAAGTTTTTTAAGTGAATTTCAAGGCCCCCTTTACGCTGAATTAAGCGAGGACGAGGCTCCTGAGTGTCGACTGCGAACCGAGAACTATTTTTGTTTGTGGGCTCGTCTTATTTTTTGTAATGAAACAGTAAATCCCGATCTTTATAAGTGGATGAAAGAAAATAAATATAGCCTATTTCCAGAGAACGATTGGAAAAATGATCCAGAAAGTGCATTGCTTAAAACCATGGATCTTTTTAACTTTACCTTCATGAATCACCAAAGATTTTCAACCCAGTGTGGGTTTCCAAAGCTGGATGACGAAAAGTCTTTTCAAACTTCTGAAATTCAAGAAGAAAGAAGAGGTCCAGTGAGTCCAGGGCCTATCGCTCCTGAGAGTGAGAATACTGATGTCGAGAATCGAAGAAGTTATTTAGATTCAATTAAAGACTTATGGAATCGTTTTTAAGCCGAGCGAATCTCGGTCTGAGCATAAATAAGATCGGATAACATTTTTTGGTTTTTTCGGGACATTTTTATAAATTCAATTCCGATTCCAACAGGGGGTCGTGAGTTTTCATCCAAATTGTGTCGCACCACACGGGCTTGACACTCGATCTGTCGAAATCGACCCAGGTAAATTTTAATGTCAATTTTGTCACCCACTTTGATGCCAGTTCTTCGGCCAATGAGGCTCGTGAAGGTCATGGACTTTTTAAGGTCTTCGGCTGATAAAAAAGCCCCTGATAATGAGATATCGTAAGTTTGAATTGAGAATTCTTGGGTCACTGGGGTATTGATCACCAGTGGCAAGGCCATTTTTTTTCTTTCTTCACGGTTTTTGAGGCGATTTTTAATTTTTCGATGGCCCTGATTATGTCGAGCGATTCCAAACAAAACCAGGGAGAGCAGAATCATTTCGGGCCAATGCTCAATCCATGCATGATCATTAATGAGATGATTGAAGTTGGTGGTGATGATGAGATCAAAGGGTGTCATGGCCATTCCTATTTTTTGTATCGACAATTTTAAAAAAAACTTGAAAATTCATGATTAAAAAATGCCAACTTTCTGAGGTGAAGCGCTGCGCGAGATCTTTTTGGGGCAATCTTCGATATAAAGATCTCTGTTTTGCTCGAGAACTTCGGAGGTTTTTTAATGTCGAACAGTCAACTTTGGAGACAAAACTCAGATCCCATCTACGCTCAGTTCTCTAAGGTCAAACCCCATCGTCTCATTTCAGAACTGGGACTTGAGCCCATTACGTTTTTAGACGCTGGGCTTGAAGTTTCATCATTGCCCCAAATTGACACAGACTATGTTAATTTTTGTCAGGCTCATTCCCATGAAATTGATGTTCTTAAAGAAGATCATCAATTTGGTCTGATTGTTGGACACGAAAAGAGTTGGGAAGGGTTAGCGGGTATCAAACACTTTTATTTTAAAAGCACCCCGGTTTTGACTCCTGAGAAATTAAATGGACTTAAAAAAATGGATTCCATGGCAATGATCAACCTTGGAATTGAACCCTACACTCTTGGTTTATGGAAATCTCAACTTTATTCATCGCCTTCGGATATTGAATCACTAAAGAAGAGTGATCATCAAAATATGAGACTCTTTCGGTTATCGAGCCAAACATTTGATTTGGCTGGTGCCAGTTCACCTTTGCAGGTGGCCTTACTGATGTTGAGTTTTCTTCAGTTGATTGAAGATTATAAAGGGGATTTTACTGCGGACGAGATATTAAGCACTTTATCATTTGAGGTCACACTCACCGGAAATATTTTAGCTGACACTGTAAAAATTGAAGCTTTTAAACTTCTTTTTTTACGTCTTATCGAGATTTTAGGTTACGATGAAGGGCTTGTTTCACCCGTATTTTGTACACCTTCACTTCGTTATTTGAGTGTTCGCGAGCCATGGACAAATCTATTGCGCTTTTCCTCAATGAATATGGCTTCTCGCATGGCCCAGTCTTCAGGCTTTATTCATCTCTCCCATGATTTGTTTTCACAGAATTCAGAAAATAGACTGTCTTACAATATTGATCTGATCGCTCGTCATGAGGCCTATCTGGATAAAGTGAAACAGCCTTGGGTGGGCAGTGGCAGCTTTCATCAGTTTATTGAAAAATTTTGTGACAGAAGTTGGTTGCACTTTAAAGAGCTCACTAAAAAAGGCGGTCTGATCTCTGGCCTGAGATCAGGATGGATTCAAAATGAAATTGAAATCACTCATTTGAGTGAAATATCAGATTTTCTTAATAGAGATATTAAGCTCACAGGTGTGAACCAATATGTTTTAAACGATTCATTGGGTTCTGATTATCCACTGACAAAAGAATCCGAACAAGTGAGCCTTGAAAATTGGTGGGTCCAGCAAAAAGACTTTGTTGAGGTTGACTCTCTTTGCGAAGTTCAAAAGTTAACTCCCTACCGACTGTGTGATAATTTTGAACAGTGGCAATATAAAGCAGACCAATATCGAGAAAAAAATAAAAAGGGCTTAAGGGCTCTTTTTCATATTGAAAGTGGTTTAGAGAAAAGTCCAAAAGTCACCATGAGCAAAGAGCGACTTAATCTGGCTGCGATTGAAACAAAAACTTTGGGTGATATTAAAGAATTTCCAATTCATGTTGTGGTGGCTGGTGATCCTGGTGGAGATTATGTTCGCCTTAAGGTCGAAGAGCTTAAGGATCAAAAGTTATTTGTGATTTGGGCCGGAGAGAAAGAGCTTAAAGAATTTAACCAAACGTTGGGTTTAAAAACAGATTTACAAAAGCTTTTTGAAGATCTTTTTTCTTTTTTGGATGAGGTATAATCATGACCATGGATTTCTCTCAACACTCTTGGAAAACCTCAAAAGAATTTAAACAAAAGCAGGCTTCCAGCTGGCCTTCGCCTGAGGGTTTTATATTTAAGGATCATTATACATCTTCAGATACTCAGGCCCATAATTTCACCGAGTCTCTGCCGGGTTCGTCGCCCTTTCTTCGTGGTCCTTATTCGACCATGTACACCACGCAACCTTGGACCATTCGTCAATATGCCGGTTTTTCCACAGCCGATGAGAGCAATGCTTTTTATCGAAGAAATTTAGCAGCTGGTCAAAAAGGACTTTCTGTGGCTTTTGATTTGGCCACCCATCGTGGTTATGATTCAGATCACCCTAGAGTTGCTGCTGACGTAGGAATGGCGGGTGTAGCTATAGATTCGATTATTGATATGAGAAAGCTTTTTGCTGGCATTCCGCTGGATAAAATGAGTGTATCCATGACCATGAATGGAGCTGTTTTACCGATCCTTGCTCTTTTTATTGTTGCCGCTGAAGAGCAAAATGTCAGTCCTGATAAACTCAGTGGTACAATTCAAAATGATATTCTTAAAGAGTTTATGGTGAGAAACACTTATATTTATCCGCCGAAGCCCTCTATGCGAATCATTGCCGATATTTTTAAATACACTTCTAAAAATATGCCAAAGTTTAATAGCATCAGTATCTCTGGTTATCATATGCAAGAAGCCGGGGCGACGGCTGACCTTGAGCTGGCTTACACTTTGGCTGATGGTATTGAATATGTAAAAACCGGGATTGATGCTGGCTTAAAAGTAGATGACTTTGCCCCAAGACTTTCTTTTTTCTTTGCCATCGGAATGAATTATTATCTTGAAGTGGCTAAACTGAGAGCCGCTCGAAAACTTTGGGCTGAAATGATGGCGACCTTTCACCCCCAATCAGAAAAGTCTCTTTGCCTGAGAACCCATTGTCAAACCTCAGGTTGGAGCCTGACTGCCAAAGATGTTTTTAATAATGTTTCTAGAACATGTATAGAGGCCATGGCGGCGACTCACGGTGGGACCCAATCTTTACACACTAATTCTTTGGATGAGGCTCTTGCCCTGCCTACTGACTTTAGTGCGCGCATTGCAAGAAACACTCAACTTTTTTTACAGAATGAAGCCGGGCTTTGTGACTTTATTGATCCTTGGGGTGGCAGTTATTTTATCGAAACCCTGACCAATGAACTTATAGAAAAAGCAAAAAATCATATTTTAGAAATCGATCAGTTGGGCGGAATGTCTTCGGCCATCGAGCAAGGACTTCCTAAATTAAA
>CAYMBT010000213.1:0-3839 GCA_964388755.1 uncultured Pseudobdellovibrionaceae bacterium
AACAATCGCTTTTATATTTTGCATAAAATATCTCCCAGAATTTAGATTCTAAAGAATTTTTTTTACACTGACAATGAATGATTCTGTGTCGATGTATAAAATCTATATTAAAAGTCTAGTTGCAATTGCCTGAGACGATTTATGTTCTATACTGCTTTTTATGGGAATAGTTAAAAAAGCAATACAGTTCTGCTTTTTATGGGCTCTTTTATCGGGCTGTGTTTCTTCGTCCAAAAAAAAATGTTCAACAAGATTATGTTCGAGTCTTTAAAGCTCCTTATGAAACTGTATGGCGAGCCACCCAGCAAGCTATGCTCAACTACCCTATGCACATCAACAATATGGACACCGGTCAACTCCAGACCCTTTACATCGCTACCAACCTCCCCACCAGGAAAGCCTTATACTTCCCAGCGGTTTTCAATACCGACTGAATATCAACTTGGTCAAAGCGGATTTAATGACAAAAGTCATTATTTCAAAAGAGGCTCGTTTACAGAAAGATTTCTTTTCGGACCCTAAAGAAATGGTCTCCGATGGCTTTGAAGAAAAAAGTCTTATTTATAGAATTCGGCGAGAAATACTGATTGAAAATTTACTCAAGAAGAATATGAACACGTCTTCATAACCTATTAAGATAACTCTTAAATACTTTTCTCAAGTGGAAAAATTTTTTGCAGCTTTGATAAATCTGTCGATGAATCAAGCTCACTGGATTTTAGTTTTTTAACCGCAGTGGCTGCAATAACTTTGACTATAGCTTCTTGATCATGGAGCAGTCTGACCCATTTTTTAAGCTCTTGGGATTCTGTGTTTTGCAATAGAACTCTGGCAATATCCTGACGGATCCATAATCCACGATTTTGATGAAAACTGTCAGAACTGTGAATCTTTTGCCACATCAAATCCCGAACATTTTTGTCTTTTGAATCTTTTAAAATTTCGAGGGCCTTCATTCGAACTAAAAGAGACGGGTCTTGTTTGAGTTTTGCTAGAGCTAATTTTTGTGCTAACGAAGAATCAACAGAATTCATAGCTGTAAGCCCTGCAGACCTCATGAACCAAGCCTTATTATCGATCGCTGATTGCAAATCTTTTAAACTTTTTGAACCATAGACTTCTGAAAGTAGCATTAAAGATTTCCATCTGGTTTTTAGAGGCATCTTTTCATCAAAAGCAATTTGTTTTAAAGGTTGATAGGATATGGACTCCTCAGCTCTAATGATATTTACCGCGTCTTGATGAGACTCCCTTAAGGACATCAAGACTTTTTCTGGGATGGCTCGGCTCGACGGAAGAGGGGCTGAGAAAGCTAAAACAGAAAAAGTTTTTAAAAGAAAATACAGCATAGGTTTATTGGACCTTTTTAAGTGATTTTAACTCGGTAATAAAAACCTCAGCTTCTTCTTTTGAATCCGGAGGTACACCTTTCAGCTTGGGGTGAACCTCTTCAGGAGAAGCTTCTATAACTGTTTTTTTGTGTTTATCAGGCATGATCACTTTACCCGAAGATGAATCGCCAGAGACTTTAATCACATCTTTACTTGTACTTGCTATTTTCTCTTGTTGATCAACGACTTTTTGAAATTGAGCCACAAGATCTGAGGTCACTTCACCTTGACCGCTGGTTCCACTAATTCTGATGCTTTCGAAGCTGGATTCTTTTGTTGCTTGATGATCATGAACAGTAAAAGAACTACTGCCATCTAAACCTGGAGCTGCGGGACTTGATGTTTTAAAGTTGTGAGCTGGAGGCTGGTAACTGTTTGTATCTTTAGGCTGACCTAACTGGGCTTTGAGTTTTTCAAGCTCATTTTTTAATTTTTCATTTTCAGTGCGGTAAAGCGATAGATCCGCAATGTCGTCTTCTATGATCTCGTACTCTTGAAGACGGGATTGAAGCTCAGCAATTTTATTTGCTAAATCTTGGTCGTCACCATGGCTGATCGCCATAGAACCATGCCCTTGGGTCAGCTGCTTATTAAGGTCAGCAATAACTCTGTCTTTTTCTAAGATTTCATTTTCTAATTTTTCAAGCTCTTGGGGTGAAAGCTGGCTTTCCCCAGTCAATGGAGCAGTTGAAGAATTTTGCATCCAGCGCTGCTCGCCGAGCACTCGCCTTAAAGCGCCTTCAATGGGTTCACTATCTGTGATTTCTGACTGGATAATGTTTTCTGGAGATTTATGATTAAAGATCAATAAAAGTACGATCACTATGGCAATGGCAAGAACCAAAAAACTAACGACATAGCTGTCCTGAAAAATGAATAAGGCGAGAAATGATTCCATAGACAATAATTGTCTCTACAAGCTCAACACAAAGCAAGTCTTCAAGACTGTGCTCAGTTTCTTTTTAATCTGACAGCTCACAACTCTAGTCTATGGTCCTGAATGGCAGTAGAACTGAATCTACTTGATTCCTCTTTCAAGCCATGAGAATAAGTGTCATGGACAAAAACAATGATTTTGATCTTATTATTCGCTCTGGCCAATGTATAATCTCTGACCCTCTTAATCCTTTTTTGTTGCAACAAAAAAAATGCGATATTGGTATTAAAAACTCTAGAATTACAGCCATTGAAGATCAAATTCTTGGATCAAAAGCTCCTATTTGGGACGCCAGTCAACTGACGGTTCTTCCGGGCATCATCGATTCTCAAGTCCACTTTCGAGACCCCGGTGCACCGGACAAAGAAGATTTTTCAACGGGATCTCTGGGCGCAGTTCTCGGTGGGATAACCGCAGTCTTTGATATGCCTAACACTAAACCGAACACTTCAACGGTTAAAAACTTTCAAGATAAACTCACTGAAGTGTCTTCTAAGTCTTATTGTGACTTTGGATTATTTGCCGGAGCCACTAACGACAACAGCGCCGAACTTCTTGAAATGGAGAAAATGATTGGCTGTTGTGGATTTAAGATTTTTATGGGCAGCTCAACCGGTGATCTTCTTGTCTCTGAAGATGAATTTTTAAAAAACGTTTTAAGAACAGGAACGAAAATGATTTCAGTTCACTGTGAAGATGAAAAACGTTTGGTCGAAAGAAAGAAAATAGCTATCGAAAAAGCCAATCCCGCGGCCCACCCTGAGTGGCGTGACGTTCAATCAGCCCTTCTTGCTACCCAACGGATTGTTAAAATGGCCGAAGAAATTGGTCGAAGAGTTCATATTTTACATGTCACAACTTCAGAAGAAATAGAATTTTTAAAAAATAAAAAAAATATCGCCACCATAGAAATTCTGCCCCAGCATCTTTTCTTCTCTAGCCCCGACTGCTACGAAAAGCTGGGAAGTTTTGCTCAGATGAACCCCCCTATCCGCGAACTTCGCCATCAACAAGCTTTGAGAAAGGCCCTCCAAGAAAAAGTCATTAGCATTGTGGCCTCTGATCATGCGCCCCACACCAAAGAAGAAAAGCAAAGAACCTACCCGGACTCTCCCTCTGGACTCACCGGCGTTCAGACCATTTTGCCTTTGATGCTTAATTTTGTGAACGAAGGTCTACTTGATATATTTTATCTCACTCAACTGATGTCTATTAACCCAGCCCAGCTTTTTAAAGCCAAAGGCAAAGGCGGAATTTATATTGGCCAAGATGCTGACTTTACCATAGTGGACATGAATAAAAAACAAACCTTCACTCACGAGCAAATGGCCACTCGTTGTGGCTGGACACCCTATGACGGCGTCACCGTCAAAGGCTTCCCCGTTGCCACCATCATCCGCGGCCACATCGTCATGGAAAATGGCAAAGTACTTTCACCCCCACAAGGCTCACCCATCTCCTTTTAGGTGCCAGGCCCTGTTTGTGTAAGCGATGCAGCACTCAAGTGCTGC
>CAYMBT010000213.1:3849-4839 GCA_964388755.1 uncultured Pseudobdellovibrionaceae bacterium
AAACAGGGCCTGGCACCGGAGGTTAACTATGAAATTTGAATTTCAGAATCAACAGGGACAAACATTAGCTGGTCAATTAGAGATGCCTCAGGGGCCACCAAAGGCCATGGCATTACTAGCCCATTGTTTTACTTGTTCAAAAGACTTTGTGGCTTCAAGAACTATTGCTCGAGCACTGGCAAGCCAAGGCATTGGTGTTTTACGTTTTGATTTTACGGGACTGGGAAACAGCGAAGGAGATTTTTCTAACACAAACTTTTCATCGAATGTAGCAGACCTGATCAGCGCCGATGAAGCATTAAGCAAAAAGTTTGGCCCCGTTCAAATATTAATTGGTCACTCTTTAGGTGGGGCTGCGGTATTAAAAGCAGCAAGCCAGCTCCGTGAAACTAAAGCTATAGTGACTATTGGTGCGCCCAGTTCGGTCGAACACATTACTCATCTCTTTAAAGATCAAGTGGCTCAAATTAACGAAAACGGAACTTCCACTGTGGTTTTAGAAGGTCGAGAGTTTGAAATTAAAAAGCAGTTTCTTGAAGATATCAAAGAAACTAAACTTTTAAGTGACATAAAAAACTTCAAAAAAGCTTTACTTGTCATGCACTCACCCACAGACAACATTGTATCCATTGACCATGCTGGCGAAATTTTTACACAAGCTAAACATCCAAAAAGTTTTGTGAGCCTTGATAACGCAGATCATTTACTGACTGAAAAAAAGGATGCCGAATATGTCGCACGCACTATTTCAGCTTGGGTCAGTCGTTATTTATCAGAAGACAAGACCCCCGAAAAAACTGAATCACCCCAATTAGACGCTGGGCAAATACTTGTGCGGAGTCGACCAGGGTCTCTTTACACCCAGGATATTTTTGGAAAAAATCACCATTTATTAGCCGATGAGCCAAAAACCCATAAAGGTGACGATTTAGGAATGAACCCCTATGAACTGCTTCTTTCTGCTCTTGGGGCCTGCACCTCGATGACTTT
>CAYMBT010000214.1:0-4818 GCA_964388755.1 uncultured Pseudobdellovibrionaceae bacterium
TGTGCACCGGGATAATCTTTAATATGAAGACACAGATAACAGGACTTTGCTTTTCTGAGGAGCCGCAAATTATCAGCCCCAGAGCGACCAATATAAAGGCGATAGGCTCCAAATTCATGGGTTCGACCCTGACTTTCAGAAATTTTATGAAGACTTTTAAGATTTGTATTTTCTGGGGATGCTTTTTTTGTGGCTTTTTTAGGGTGAGCGATCTCGTTTTGTAAAACTTCGATCTCAGCCTCAAGCTGCTGAACCCTTTGCAAAGTTCCGGTGATTTTTGCCTTATTTTTTTTGGCCTTTTCGAAACACGTCTTCAAATTTCGCGAGTGGGACTGATTGGGATCAATGATATCTTTAAACTCTTGAGGGATGATGTCGTAATCCAAATTTTCTTTCAGCCACAGACCCGCTTTAAGCCAAAGATTGTCTTCGCTGGTCTGAAGCTTTTCTCGCATCTTTTCAAGACCTGATATTTTTTGCGAAAGGGCTTTTGCAAAATCTTTTGTTTTGGGGGCTTTTGCAGATATTTTGCTCTCAAGAGAAAGCCAGTGTTTTAAAAAAAATTCAGGTGGTCTGACTTCATTCAATGTTTGATTTTTAGTGTGTGCTGATAATTCTTTGGGCTTAAAGGCCGACACTCGTTTTTTATCCACCACAAATTCAATGTTCGCC
Organism: uncultured Pseudobdellovibrionaceae bacterium; assembly: GCA_964388755.1. Classification (GTDB taxonomy): domain Bacteria; phylum Bdellovibrionota; class Bdellovibrionia; order Bdellovibrionales; family JAGQZY01; genus JAGQZY01. The sequence goes on from CAYMBT010000214.1 coordinate 673, forward strand.
GATCCCGGAATCAGCGAGATTATAATATTTTTCTGGGGGTCACTTGTGGATAAACTGAGGACACGCCCGAGCTTTTGATCTCGCATAAGATCAATAATCATCTCGCCCTGAAAATGGGTTTTAGCAAAAAGGGAGAGGGGTTTTTTAAGTGCCGAGATGGACCTGATAGGTTGATCGGTCAGAAAGAAATAAGGGTTCCCCACTTTTAAAGAAAAGACCAAGCTGTATTGCTTTTTATTTTTTGAGATTTTGATCAGTAATGATTTCTCGTCATAAGAAAAATAATCGATCACAGATTTCCTAAGGACTTGTTGGTACATCTTCAGGGATTGATCAATTTCTTCTTCGCTCATGGATGTCACAAGTTTATTATTCCATGGAGCCTTAAGCTTTGTCAGCCCATAAATAAAAAAGGCCACCTGTTTTAAAAGGCGGCCTTTAAAGAGCTTTTAAGTTTTAAAATTGATTTGATTAAAGTGGACCTGTTGAATGGTTCCAGATAATTGGAGCTGTTGTTGGAGCCACTGGGTTAACAACTGAAGTCGATGTGCCACCCGCTGTTGGATCAATAGCTGTTCCTGATCCAGTTGGAAGACCTGTTGCTCGTTGAGCTTCAAATCCGCAACGTTGAGTGTAGAAAAGAACTGAATCCACACGAGACACAAATTGTGGAGAAATCTGCACGCGGCGAGAAATATAACGAGTCGTTGCTGAGTTTCCAGAAGAAGTGTTACCCGCTTCTTGCAAACCTAAAAGAACTGTTACATCTGTGTGTGTATTTGATTTTGTGATAGCTGCTACCATTTCTGAGCAGTCGCTACCAGCACATTGTAATCGAACATTGTATACGCCTTGAAAGCCTAATGAAACTTTTGAACCACTAGTCAGTTGAGCAAAGTTGATTCCGCCCACTCTAAAAACCAATTGGTTGTTACAGCTGAGGTTGACTTTAGCTTCGATATTCACATTGGCTGAAGACATAGAGCTTGTGATATTCACCTCAAAAGCTTTGATCTCGTTACCAAGCTGAGTCAGCAGTTGATCAGATATATTGTTAAAATCAGCAGAATAAGAATTCAGAATACTTTGATCCACCGATAAAGGAGTCTCTCCTACCTCTTCGACGGCTGCTTCTGTCTCTATAACAGCAGCATTATTTGTATCTGCAATATTTCCTGCAACACTTGAATTGTCTAATTTCACCGCTTTAAAACCTTCTCCGCAGGCTGCAACTAAACCTAACATCGATAAGCAAGCGATCATCATCTTAATTTTTCTCATGGGGTTCTCCTTAAAAGCACACCCACCCTTTTGCAAGGCCAGTACCACTTTGAGACGGGATTTATCACCTGATTTCAGCCACTTATAGGGCTTCCAATTGATGGTTTTCGTTGTAACTTGGATGAGGGCTCAGTTTTGTCACAGCACTGTCTAGATTATGGACTTTTCAAACTCTTTATCATTGTCATTCGCAGAAAAATTTCAGTGCGCCTATATATTAGATATAGAATAAACGATACTCGTTTAAGACTTAAGCCCCCGCAGGATTTTAACCTATGAGATTGATGACCATCATTATACTTCTGAGTATTTGCTCGGTGAATCTTGTCAGCTTCCAGACGGCACACTGGTTGACCTCATTAGCATGAAAGAAAAAGATAAATACAAAGTAATGATTTTTGCACCTAAAACCGGAGACGCTTCGGCAACAGTTGACAACTTTTCAACAAGCAATTGTGTATTCAACTAAGAATTCAATTAAGGGTGGGAAATCGGGGGCTTAACAAAGCCCCTTCTTTTATCAAAATCAGTAGACACTTATTGATTAATGAAAAACTAAATAAACATCCCTGCCATCGGCCGAACCACCACAATCAAGGGCACGTAATCGCAGATTGTAAATACCCATGTAGCTTGCTGATAGCTCAGAGGGTGGTGTGATATTTAATGCCTCAACTGTCGCTGTACCACCCGGCGCATAAGATCTCAGTGCAATCGGCTGATCATTAAGCAAGATTGGTTTTTCTCCGGACCCTGGGGCCGCATCAGCGGTTCCGAATGCTGATATCAGTTCAAAACTTGGACTATTACCAAAAAGAATTTGCACCAAATAAAAGTTATCAATCCTCATCTGAGTCGTTGGGTTATTGGGTGAACCAGATAAAGCCAACTTCCAATGTCTTAAGTTTCTGGCCTGCACTTGAGCATCACCTAAAATATAGGGCGCAATATAACTTGAATGATCACCATCGTGGTTTGACGCCAGAACATCTGTCGCACGAATCTCACCTTGTGAACCAGAGGCATGACTTTGAATACGATTGATCAATTTAACGTAATAACAAATAGACGAAGCGGCGCGATCAGGAAGCTCGATCAATTGATTTTTATCAAGCTCTACAAAAGATGTGCACTCTGCAAAACTCACTGGCGTCTCTAATTGATTGTTGTTGTCCACATTCACTGGTGGCGCTGGCGTAGGCGGTGGTGTTTCTGCATCTGGCATTGTCGGCGGAGCTGGTGGTGTTTCAACAACAACTGGAGGCGCAGGATTCATTGGCGGCATCGGATCAGTTTCTGTTGTTGGTGGTGTCGTCTCTGGAACCATCACGAGAGGTGGCATTTCTTGTAATGGCACCTCGTCAGTGTTTGTGTCGGCAATTATGTTTTCAAGTGGAGCCTCAATTTCTGGGGCTTCAATGTTTGATTCTTCACTGGATTCAGGGACACTTGAAACTTGATCGGTACCAAGACTTGACGTTGCAAGTTCATCAGATTTGAAACTGACATTTCCACCACAGTTCTGAAAGAATAAACTTAAGAACATCATCATGATTATAAAAGGTCTTGTAATCATAGAGTCCTCCCACGTACTTATTAGAAATATCAAAGACCATGCCAGCAAAAAAGCACACGAGATCGAAGATGCTTGTTTCATATTGAGAATTATTGTTGAGCCTCAAAAAAATGACTAAAATATAACATATCAAAATGTGATTTCTGACCAAGAACACAGTCTCTCAACATCAATAAACACCATTCATAAAACTGAATTCTATGGAAATCTTAATATGAATCTTTTTCTAAAGAGATCTTTTCGACATCACAATCAATGTATGAGTGCCAGGTCTAGAGTTTGATTGACTTATAAAGTAAATAACTCTAATCCATAGAGTTATGAACAACACCCACAGCAAAATCATGGGCTATGCCCTTTGGATCTTTGGCTTCACCGGCGCCCACCGCTTTTATTACGGTAAACCTATTTCGGGCACCATCTGGTTTTTTACTTTTGGTCTGCTGTTGATTGGCTGGTTCATCGATCTTTTTTTAATCCCGGGGATGGACCGCGAAGCTGACATGAAGTATCGCTCTGGGGCCCATGACTACAGTCTGTGCTGGATCCTTCTGACCTTTTTAGGTTTATTTGGTATTCACCGTTTTTATCTTGGTAAATGGGTCACAGGCATCATCTGGCTTTTTACCGGTGGTCTTTTAGGTCTTGGTTACCTTTACGACATGTGGACCCTTAACGAACAGATCCACGAAGCCAATCTATAAAATTATTGCGAAGACTCTGTTGAAGTTGATGGCACATTCATCAAATTATTAAGATTAAAAAAACCATCAACTTGTAAGTTTCGTCCAGCCAACTTTTGGCAGTAATAAAACCAAGCATTGGCAACCACTGGTAAAGAAACATTTTCAACCTCACCTTCATTAAAAAAACCACTGGGATCTTCTGTCACGGTAGGGTTAAAATTTTCTCCGACACCTGTCCACTGGATATTTGCTGAGGTTCCGTTGCTAAACTCAAAATCCATTCCTTCATCGTTACACTTAAGTTTTACTTGTAAGTTTTCATGCATTCTACGACCAATGATTTGTTGAACCCTTGGTTCTTCAAGAAAAAAGTCCTCCATGATCATGCCATTACCATCTTCATAGATGTCGGTAAAATAAAGTAAAACAAGGGTGTCGTAGGCCAGCGAGTCTTCTTGAGAGATGGTTCGAGCACTGGCCTCTGGGATAAAAAACTTCTGTAAAATAAAGGCCGACTTTTGCGGAGCTGATATTTGACTTTTATAATTTAAAAATTGCTGTTTAAGATCTACGTTCTTATCAAACTTAAAAGCTTTTTGACCC
>CAYMBT010000215.1:0-3112 GCA_964388755.1 uncultured Pseudobdellovibrionaceae bacterium
TTGCATTCAGAAGGTCGCAGGTTCGATCCCTGTAACCTCCACCAATCTTAATCATCTACAAAACGCGATACAGTATAAAATTCCGGTACCCCTGAATACAGGATTTATATTCCGGTACCCCTGAATACAGGCGCACCAGTATTCCTGGGTACAGGTTTTAAAATTCCGGTACCCCCGAATACAGGTGCACCGGTATTCAGGTGCACCGGAATTTTTCCCGAATACCCTAATTTATAAATCCTACTTAAATTTCTTGGCTGGCCATGGCTTCTAGAGAGATCAAAAAGCTTTTTAAGTCTTCGTCTGTTAGAAGCTCATACCACTGCTTTTGAGCATACTCTGCAAAAGCTTGGGCCACTTTGTTGGTTTTGACTTGGTCCAGGGTTTTACCTTTTTTAAGGTCACTCACTAAACTTTTCACATCATCAAATGTAATTTTATTCTCAATGATAAAATAAGTGATGTTTTTAATAAACTCATCAAACTCAGCCTTCATCACTAAGTCTTCCACAAGTTTAAATTTTTTATAGCTCTCTTGATTTTGGATCATCTCCATCGTCATAATTTCGCCATCATCAATTAGAGCAGAAAACTCTTCATTAAAAGATTTTGTTTTTTTAAGCTTAACTCCATCTTTATTTTTTTTAATCATTTCAATCACTGTATAGGGATTAAAGTGCTGGGTATCTATAGAGTTCAGTCCACCCTGTAAGGCGCTCAAAGCGTGTGTTACACAACTATTAAAAACAGTATTATAGATTCCTGTTTCTTGCTCTTCATTGGATGTTAAAAGGGCCTTCTTAAATACAGCTCTTTTTTGTTCAGCTGATAGATTAAGGATTTCATAATTTTCAACAAAAGAACGTTCTATTTGTAGACGGGCTTTTGATGTTGCTGAAAAGAATTGAAGGGCATTGGCGTACTCGCCCATAACACCTTTAAAAACATCCCAATTTTGTTCTCCATCTTCGGCCCGTGCGGCTTGTAAGCTATAAACGATATCAGCATTATCTAAAGTATAAACGGGCTCGTCTTCAGAGTCCTGGGCAATCAACTTAATGGGCTCGCTGAGTTTCATGCGAATTTGATTATGGGCCCCGACACCTGCGCCAAACCACTCGACTTGATAATAAATACTGGTCACATTCACACTGCGAGGAATAATGGCGATATAAAAACGATTTTGCGAAGGATCATTAATATCAGAGTGGACAAAATTGGCCATAATGTAAAAGTTTTCCACAGACTTCTGAGTTTGGCTTTTAATTTTATGAACAAGTGCATCGGGAAGTTCAGAGAGTTGGCTATTGTTTTCAATGAGAACGATACTTCTTTTTTTGTCGGTGATTAAGGTTTGTTGTGCTCTGGGCGAGAAAAGTTCAATGACCTGTGATTTTTTGCCTATTTTAACTTTCACTTCTTGTTTGGCAGACATCTGGTCTGAACCAAAGATTTTCTCATGGGTGGACCGGGTTTCACTCAAAGCAAAATTAAGAGTCCATAGAAAACTCAAAAGCAACGTCACTAAATTCATGATTGAATCCTTATTAAGAAGGTTAATTTTGTCTCTGCCTGCTTGTACAATAAATGTGCCATTCTGGTACAGATATTTTCAAAGTATAGAATCAAGTAACAAAGACTATTTTTTCTAATAATTTCAAATCCATATTAAAACGAGCTTTCAAACTGTGGCTTAAAAAATTTGGAATTCCTAAAATTCCATAGAAGTCCCCATTTCATTGGAGGGATGGTTTATAACGTCATGATATTCCACAAGTTCAAATTGATATGTCTATCTGATAGACACAACTCTTCAAATTAGACACCCGTAAAAAAGCCAACAAGCTGTATAAATCTTCAAACCCGCCACAATGGATGTTTTAAATAGGTTAAGATTTAAATTGATACACCTGTATTTTCGTAAAACTGGTACGAGCCTTGCTTTATCTAAGTTTAACCAGGAGAGTGGTTATGAAGAGCTTAGAAAAGTTATTATTCATTGTTTTTTGTGGTGTCATTTTCAGTCAAGTGGCAATGGCTGATATCGCAGATCTTAACGAAGAGATGGTCGAGGCAGAAGCCATCACCTCAGATTCAGAAGCGGCGATCATTGAATCCCAAGAGATCAAACAGCAGTTGGCTGAAGATCGCGCCGAAGAAAAGAAACTCAAAGCAAAATTGTCACAAGAAAAAGAAAACGCAGCTATTCGTAAAAAAAGAGCAGAGAGCGAGATCGCTAGTAACGAAAATAAAATTGCTGATATCCGTGCTACGATCAAAAAGTATCAAAATGAGCTTTTAGCCCTTGAAAAAGAGCAACAAAAAATTCAGAAGAAAAATGATAATGTAAAAGCTGATCTTCTTAAAGTTGAGGGCGAAAAAGAAAAAGTAGCCAGTCAAAAAGCCAAAGAAGAAGCCGAACTGAGCGCTCTTAATGCTAAACATAAAGACATGAAAGCCAATGCTAAGAAAACGGCTGTTCAAGTCAGTGCTCTACGTGCCGATGTGAATAAAGCTAAAGTTAATATCACAAAAGTTTATCGTGATATGAAGAAAGACCAAGGCGAGTACAAAAAAATGATTAAAATCTATCGTCAATCTCTTGCTAAATCAGCCAAGATGCTCGACGAACTAGAAATGGCCATTGAAATTGATCGTGCTTATGATCAAAAGCTCACTCAAATCGGTAAGCTTCCTAAAAATGCAAGAACCGTTTCTGGTCTTAACAAAACTATTGCTGGGGTTGTAAAAACAGGTTCATGTGGTCTTCACCCATTCCCTTCAGCAAAGACTGAAACTTTAGATTCGTTTAAAAGTGGTCAACAAGTTCAAATGAAGTTTCATTCTCAATCTTGGTACACGGTTGTTCATGGTGGAGAAAAAGCATTTCTTGAAAAGAAATGCTTCAACTAAGATTTTATAAGTATTAATTTTTTACAGCATTGGCGCTGTTCTAAAATAATAACTGATCGCAAACTTTATAAATTGAATCTTCATAACTTAAAGTTTAAAAAAAAAGCCTTGCTCAGATCAGCAAGGCTTTTTACTTTTATTCAGTATTCAGTATTCAGTATTCAGTATTCAGTATTCAGTATTCAGTATTCAGTATTCA
>CAYMBT010000215.1:3212-4816 GCA_964388755.1 uncultured Pseudobdellovibrionaceae bacterium
GTTAAATGCTCGGCTTAAACCAGCAACGTGGTCTATTGCCCACCAAATGATTTCCAGCCTCTGTGCATGACACTGAAGCGGCTTCTTTTTCTGCAGCAGCTCCATGGGGGTCGGTTAATTTTTTTCCTGGGATAAAATCTATATCAAACTCTTGGGTGCAAAGTGATGCCGCGTATGTGGTATCAAGACGACATTGAGCTTTAGGATGATTATGATTGGTAGAGCTCACAACCTCTTGATCAGGAGTCTCGTAGCTAGGCGCAATGGGATCTTTTTTAAGAGCCGATAGAACTCTGGCCAGTGATTCGCCACCGGCGTTGATTCTATAGCAAAGATTTTGATCTTCGACTGTGCTCCACACGGTATCGCATTGCTCTTGCACCATGGCAGGTACACTTTCACGAAACTCAGCATTCTTTTCGACTTCATCAACCCATAAAACTCTTGAGCAAGAATGAGCCGCAAAATAATCAGATTGACCTTCGTTAGCAGCCCAAACACCACCAAAACTAAAGCCCCCTTTTTTAAATGAATGACCGGCCAAGTGATGACCTAGCTCATGGCAAAGCACCATAGCAAATCCGTCCAGTGTCATTTCAGGATGACGTGCAAGACCTCCATACATATTCACATTCCAAGTTGTCGAAAATTGCGAAGCACTGGCATTCAAAGTGTTGTCAGTCCAGCGACCATTAATCACTAAATTCCCACCATTGCTGGCAACAATCGGTGAATAAAGTCTTCGAGCCTTTTCAATAACCCCATCAAATTCTTGTTGTGTCATATTAGCGTCGCGTTCGCTATAGATTCTATAGGGCTCTTTGATATCCTCATCGGGTATAAAAGTCGCTTTTGCAAAACTGGTTAATAAAATAATTCCCATGAATATAAATAATGTCTTCCTTAACATTATTCCCCCTTTGTGTGCCTTTTAGGCTAGCATGGGCTATCTTAAGTCGAGCAGACCTTTTTCAACCAAACTCCCCAAAACCCCTTTCCACCACTAAAATCACCACAAAGGTCGGGCTTTTCACCCACTGATGTTCACAGAACATTTAATATCAATCCAAAAACACTCGACGAATGTCAGTGAGATTGTAGTGTTAAAAACTTCTTTTTGAGTCTGCTATACATTTTAAATTGTTTGTTTATTATAGATAAACAATGTCTTTGGTTAAAAAACTCTATAACAAGTTTCATCGTACTCTCAGTAAACCAGAGTACATCTTTAATCCTCCGCAAGTCCTTCGTCGTATCAAATTTAAAAAAAATCGGTCTGAACGCCTCAATATTTATGCTCACCAAAATAAATCACCCTTTTTTGTTTCATCGACTGACGTCATTGGACGTTCTCTTCTGACTGTTGGGGTTTACGACTTAGTGGTGGCCGAAGCTATTTTGCGAATCCTTAATCCAAAGGATATTTTTTTTGATGTCGGTGCGAACATTGGTTACTTCACAAGGCTCGCACTTGATCAGCAAGCTCAAGTTTACTCTTTTGAGCCCCATCCCCAAATCTTTCAATCTCTGCAAGAGAACACGAGGGCCTATGTTGCATCCAATGACAGTGCAATGATGCCCCCCCCCGCGTCGGTGAGAACCGC
>CAYMBT010000216.1:0-4808 GCA_964388755.1 uncultured Pseudobdellovibrionaceae bacterium
AATTTTGATTGGCGTGAATTATTTTAAATTCAAAGATGAAAAAGATATGCAGGTTTTAAAAGTGGATAATGCTCAAGTTCGCACCCAGCAACTTGAACAACTTAAACTTCTTAAATCCCAAAGAGACTCTGAAAAAGTCAAAGAGTCTTTAAATCGTTTGACCCAGGCGGCCTCAAGGGATGAAAATTTACTGGAAGCTTGTATTGATTGCGCCCGGCAAAAAGCCACTTTGGGTGAAATGAGCTTGGCCCTTGAAACTGTTTTTGGGCGACATCAGGCGCGGATACAAAGCTTAAGCGGGGTTTATTTTTCAGAGATGACAGATTCCAAAATTTTTCAAAAAGCCAAAGAAAGAGTGAAAAAGTTTGCAGAGAATCAAGGTCGTCCACCGCGGATTCTACTGGCTAAGATGGGTCAAGACGGACATGATCGTGGTCAAAAAGTTGTGGCTACGGGATTTGCTGATTTAGGTTTTGATGTTGATATTGGTCCACTTTTTCAAACACCTGATGAGTCGGCCAAACAAGCCGCAGAAAACGATGTTCATATCATTGGTGTCAGTAGCTTAGCTGCCGGACATTTGCAACTTGTGCCTGAACTTAAAAAACAACTTCGCACTTATAAACGTGACGACATGTTGATTGTTGTGGGTGGGGTGATCCCGCCACAGGACTACGAAGAACTTAAAAAATTGGGTGCGGCAGCGATTTTTGGTCCAGGAACTGTGATTGCTGAAGCCGTCATCGAACTTCTTGATTTATTGGAAGGAAAATCCAATTGAAAATTGAAGATATTATTTTAGGTTTAAAAAACTTTGATAGAACCTCACTGGCCAAAGCCATTACTCTTTTAGAGAGTTCTAATCCAAGGGACTGGGCCACCTCGACCGAACTTCTTAAGAAATTAAAACCCCAAGAAGAAAAAAAGACATTTCGTGTGGGCATCTCTGGTCCACCGGGTGTGGGAAAAAGCACTTTGATCGAAAAAGTGGGTTTAGCTTTAGTTAAAAAAAATTTAAAAGTAGCTGTCCTTGCTATTGACCCTTCTAGTGAAATCACCGGTGGAAGCATACTGGGTGATAAAACTCGTATGGAAGAGCTCAGTCGGAGTGAGCTTTCTTTTATAAGACCTTCACCCCATCGGGGACACTTGGGTGGAGTCACCAGCAGTTTACCGGGTGTTATTCTTCTTTGTGAGCAAGCGGGCTATGATTGGATTATTATTGAATCTGTGGGAGTGGGGCAGTCTGAAATTGAACTCTCAAAAATGGTGGATTACTTCTGTTTTATTTCCCAAGCCGGTGGCGGAGATGAACTGCAGGGAATAAAAAAAGGAATCTTGGAATACGTTGATTGTATATTAGTGAATAAATCCGACCGCGACCAAAAAATAGTGAACACTTCTTGTCAGCAATTTGTTTCGGCTTTGAAAATTGTAAGACCTCAGCAGAATATCCCCGTTTTTTCTTGTTCAGCGCTGACCGGCCTTGGCATCGAAGAGATTGTGAAACATTGGGTGGAAGTCTCTCAAAAAGACTTTAAGCATAAAAGAGAAAACTTTTTAATTCATTGGTTTGAATCTCTGCTTGAGTCTGAGTTTAAAAAGTATATCCGTCATGACCTCAAAGCCCTTGAGATACTGAATCAATGTAAAAAAGATCTTAAAAATCAGTCGCTTAATCCCATCGAGGCGACGACTCGCTTTTTTAAACAAATCGGTTTGAAAAATGAATAAATTTTGTCTGTAATAAGAATTTTAGTCTGATAACAAATGGTCATTTGTGACTTCAAATTTGGCTACAGTTTTTACTTCTTAATTGAACCTTTTAAGCCCATTCAACTAGACCTTACTTTTAAATTTAAGGTAATTTTTAACGGCAACCCCACTGAGTTAAAAAAAGCCATTCACGAGCCTGTCAAATAGTCTAGGAGATGGGTCCAACTTGCTGAGTTGATTTAATAATTTGTATAGAATGATCCTATGACACTAAGAAGATCCAAATCCCTGATAATAGTTTTTTTCGCACTTTTTATTTCACTTCAACTGACATCATGTACTTCAAGTGATGAAGAGACGACGGCTCTTGAAGAAGAGATGGAGGGTCTTGGTGATGAAACCAGTGGTGAAGGATTTGGAGATGAGGTTGAAGATCTTGCCGAGATCGATGATGGAAGTCTTACTGATGAGGTTGGTGATTTTAGCGAGGAATCTTCTCAAACAGATATCGCTGGTCTTGAAGATGAAGGAATAGAGGGTGAACTTGGTGAAGAGTTCGGAGATGATTTTGACGAAGAACTTGACAGTGAGTTTGCCGACAGTTCGACCGATGATGCTTCAGAGTTCGCTGAAAATGATTCTGATTTTGACGAGTTCGATGAGTTTGATGAATTTGAAGACGCCGACGGAGAGATTGCACAAAACGAACAATCTTTGCAAGAGGAACTCAACCAAGCCGGTGATCAATATCCAGTGGCCGAGAATGCTCAACCCACTTTTCCAGAAGAAGTTGTTGGTATGGATGCCATGGCTGTCGATCCGGGTGCCAATCAGGGAATGGATTTAGCCCCACTTCCGGTGGTGAGTAGCGAAAGTTCAACAGATCTTGGTTATGCCGATCAAACCAGTGAGCTTCCACAGGATGATCTGGGACTCGCTGACCCAATAGTACCCGATGATGATGAGGGCCCAGCAGAGCAAACATGGATCCCTGTAGTCAAAGTTAAAACTGATCCATTTTTTAGAAATCAAAGGATGATGAATGCAGTATACATCAGTCGTCCTAAAGATTCTTTTGAAGGGATCAGTGAAAAAATTTTTGGAGCTGATCGAGTGCAGGAAATCAAAGATGATAACCCTCATCTAGCAAAGGGGCTCGATCCCGGAGATAAGATTTATTACAACTCGCCCAATCGACCCGATGACAAAACCCAACTGAAACTTTATTACGACGATATTGGTCTTAAACCTCAATATTACATAACTAAATCCAGCGACAATATGAGAAGGCTTGGATCAAAGCTTCTTGGTTTTCCCGAAGGGTGGAAAGAAATTTGGGCGATCAATCAGAACATTGATTCTAAAACCATTTTACCCGATGGTATTGAGATCAAATATTGGACCGGAGACGAACAAAAAACTGAACTTCCGTTGGCTTATAACGAATCGACCACCACCAACATTCAGCCCACAAATCCCGTTTCTGATGTTGGTAATGAGGATTTCTCATCCTCTGGCACAATCCAAGAGCTCGAAGAGCTGCCACCAGAGCCGCCACTACCACAAGCCCAAGTGGCTATGGGAAATAGTTTAGAGCCTGAAATGATCCCAGATATTGAGCCCTTTCCAGAGCCAGGTGTTGTTAGCACACCGATGCCTACCAACAATGTTTCAGCTGTTGATCCCAATCAATCTTTACTATCGATTGGCGCTTTAGCCCTTTTGTTGATGGCTGGAGTGGGTCTTGTTGCCATCCAAATTAAGAAACGAAAAGACAATACGGGCATCAGACCTCAAAGTCTTGAGTACACCCAAGTTTAAAATCCGAACTTAAACCTCCATGCACTTCACTTCATGGAGTTTGATCCACCGTGTCCGCAAACAGGGCCTGGCACCGAATGAACGGGTGCCAGGCCCTGTTTGCGGACACGGTGGATCAAGCTCCAGTGATAAATTATGATTAATTTTTGAAAAATATTTTGAGGTTTTTTTGGCTACATGACAGCGGTTGATTGTTCTGAAGATTCGGTTTCAAGTTCGGAAAGCTGTTCGCCGATCACGCTGGCTGATGGAACATAAAAATAGGTGTAATTGCGACCTAAGATTCTCATTTGGCTGCGAATTCTGTCGCGAGCCACTTTAGAGACAATAATCTCGTTATTGCCAGAAATGATTTTGATTTGATTGCCAGAAATTTTACAGATCTGATTGACCTGTCCCATTCTTTGACGTCCCATGAGGACAGTGCTGTTTTGAATTTGAGAAAAGTTGAGGATAATTCGAATCACCTTACTTTGCGCAATATTATAAGAGCTTGAAGATTCAACTTCAGTCCACTGGCTTTGCCGTGAAAAGAAACCTTCGAGCTCTCGAGAGCTTACGCTGTTACAGGATGGATCGGTGGCTTGAGCCAAAGCGGGTAAACAAGAAATTAGGATCAACAAAATCCATCGATTAGAAAATAAAGTCATAAAAAACTCCCTTGTATTTGTGAGATCTCGTCTCTGAGGCACTCTCAAATCAACTGCACTTTGTATTCCCGGGCCCAAGCAAAGCGGGGAGCCAGCATAATAGAATTGGCAGAAAAAGGCTTAAAACAAATACAGTGGCATGACATTTTTTGTCAAAAAAGGGCTGTTTTTTGAGTTGAGTTTAAAAATCAAACAACTGTGCCGCCACAACTCGAGCCCGACCCCGCCGTGCAACCATAACAGTGCTGGTGGGTGATAATGTCTCTTTGGTTGAGCTGATCAAGGTCAAAATCTTTAAGGCTTTGTGAGCCCTTTGATGAAAGCTTAAGGTCAAGCATTTGATTGAAGTCACAATCATAAAGTTGTCCGTCCCAACTGACCGAAAGAGTGTTTCGGCACATCACCGACTGGGCAGCGATAGGGTTAAAGGCGTTTAAGAGTGTGGTCATATACTGCTCAAAGTTTTCACTTTTTATAAGGTATTCAAGGTAGCGACTGATGGGCATATTTGTGATGCAAAAAAGTTGGTTAAAATCGATGTCAAAATCTTTTTTTAAACGATTTTTAAAATCACTCTCCAGTGCGCTTTGCCCGCTGGGTAAAAAAGCTCCCGAAGGATTA
>CAYMBT010000217.1:0-4807 GCA_964388755.1 uncultured Pseudobdellovibrionaceae bacterium
GCCGCCTCCTGCGTGGGGCCACGGCATGCTTTTGCTGTCCAGATAAAGCATGTGGCCGGCAGGAGCCCGTTTTCTCAAATGGTAGTAAAATACAAAAATAAAAAAAACCTACTGGGTTTGATAAAGCCGATAGAGGAGTTTGTCGAAGAGGTCGCGGACGGACCAGTCTTCTTTGCTGGGGCCGTTGTAGAAGAATACGAAGGTGATCGGATCGCCTCCTGAGCGGGATTCAAGATACCCCCCAAGACTCACGACACCACTCAAGTAACCTGTTTTCGCACGAACTTTTTCGGTCATCACTTGGCGAAGACGTTTTTTAAGTGTGCCGTCAGTACCGCTGATGGGAAGTGAAGATAAAAACTCAGGCGCGAGTTTAAAGTTATTCACCGAATCATGCAGAAGTTCGCCCAAACGATCAGGACGCATTTTGTTGTCGCTGGTGAAGCCTGATGGGTTGGTAAAAGTATATTCATTGGGTTTCCAACCTTTTGCACTTAAATAATCCGTAATTTTTTTAAGACCATCGTCAATGTTGGCTGGAGTGCCTTCGCGCTTACCCAACTGCTTTGTAATGGACTCGGCCACAAAGTTGTTTGAAAATTTTGACAGAGCTGAAACCAGACGTGCCATGTCCCAACTATCAAATTCGACTAACTGAACAGCACTTTTGGGTGTCACTTTTTTCTCAACTCCTCCGACGTATTCAATACCGGCTTTTTTTAGATAGTCTAAAAGGTTGTAGCCAGTCCATAGTGTTGGATCACCAACACTTTTATAAATGGCTTTTTCTTCCATATTCAGAGGGGCATCACCGCGAACCTTAAGAATGATTTCGCTGCCTTTAATCTCGCGCTCAACACTGATCGAATCTTTTTTGACATGACGAGTACGACTTGAATTGATGATTTTAATATTAGGGATATCGCTATTGACATAAACTCGGGCTGGATCACCTAATTTTAAGCCCGGGCGAACGTAAATCGATAAAGAGTTCCAATTAAATGAAAGGGCGCTGATGGGTGCATCGTAGGCACGATCGACTCGTCTTTTTTGGCGTCCTTCTGAGTAGTAATCTGAGTCAAAATAACTTTCATCCAAATAAATTTTGCCGTTAATTTTTTTAATGTCGGATCGCTTAAGTTCATCCACCATCATCCAAAGTGACTCACTGACAAATGTTGGGTCTCCGCCCCCTTTAAGATAAAGATCACCTTCTAGAACACCATTTTTGATGGGCCCATCGGCATAAATCCAAGTATGAAAATAATCGGCCATGCTGTGCTGTTGAAGAAAAGTCAGCACCGTAGGAATTTTGGAAAGTGATGCCGGTACAAAAAGTTGATCGGCATTCACACCGTAGACACCCTCTTTTGTTTTAACCCAAATGCCAAAATGCTGTTTTGAAAGCTTCGTTTCTTTTAAAACCTCATCAATCACAGCATCCGCTTTGACAGCGTGGCTTAAATCAATAAAAAAACAAAAAAAGACTAAAAAAAATAAAACTTGTTTCATAGACCGCTGATCCCACAACTTTAAAGTTAAAACTCTTCTGTGTTAAATATTAACAGAAAAATCCTATCTTATCTTTTAAACAATAAAAATCACAACAACAGCATAACTGATCAAGAAAGCTTTAGACAGACTGGATTGAGATTTGTAAGATGTAAACTCATGATCTGTTTTTTTTCTAGACCTTTTGCCATAATTTTTATTTTGCTCTCGATGGGATGCCATTGGAATGATCCCCCACCTATGGACACTTTGGTTGTTGCCATTGGAAGTGACGTTAAGACATTGGATCCAAGACAAACCACTGATGCTAATGGACAAAGAATCGCTGGCCTCATCTTCTCAAGCCTTGTTCAGGTGGATGAAAATCTAAAAATTGTAGGTGATCTGGCTGAGTCATGGACGCAAAAGGGACTTCAGTATGAATTTAAACTTAAGAAAAATTTAAGATTTCATAACGGGGATCCTTTTTTAAAAGACGATTTTCTTTTTTCTTTCGCTGAATTTCGAAAGCCCAGCTCACCTTTTTCAGCCCAGCTCGAAAATATTGATCAAATGAGTGTGGACTATGATAATCAGGTGGGTGGCATTCTTTATTTAACACTTAAAAAAAGCCAACCCTTATTTGTGCACAATTTAACTTCTGTTAAGATTTTACAAAAAAAATCTTTCGAAAATGATGTATTAAACAGTGCTGACCAACAATTGTCTCTCATTGGCTCTGGGCCTTATATGTATAAGAATAAAGTGGGCCTGACTTATAAACTCATAAAAAACCCAGATTATTATGCTGAAAATGCAAAAACTTTAAACCTGCATTTTAAAGTCATGAAAGATGCCAGCACTCGCTTTCAAAAGATCTATAAAGGTCAAATTGATATTGTCCAAAATGATGTCCCACAAATAAAAGTCCGTATCTTTGAAAAAGATCAAAGATTTAAAGTTGTGAGGTCCGATGGTCTTTCAACCACCTATGTTTTATTGAACATGCGCCATCAAAGTCTAAAGTCCCTTGATTTTAGAGTTTATCTTTATAAAGCCCTTAACATTGAAGAGATCATCAAACACAATCTCCAAGGGGAGGCCGTTAGGGCTTATTCTCTTTTAACAGCGATTAATCCCTATCAAAACCAAGAGCTTAAAAATATTGAACATCAATTCAAACTCAAAAATCTTGATGATTTATTATCACAAACCTTAAGACTTAAAACCTCTAACAGTTTTGAAGCTATTGAAAACGGTAAAGTCATCGCCGATCAATGGCGAAAAATGGGGCTTAAAATTGATCATCAAAGCCATGAATGGGGAACTTATTATGACGATATTCAAAACGGACGATTTGAAATTGCAATTATGAAATGGGTGGGTATTTTTGATCCTGATATCTATCGTCTTAGCCTTCACACTGATATGACACCACCTGGGCGAAATCGAGGATTTTATCAAAATTCACTCTTTGATGACCTTATCGAAAAGGCCATCAAAGAAGAAGATAATAACAAGCGCCTAAAACTCTTCAATGAGGCTCAAGAGGTGATCTTTAAAGACTTACCTATCATACCCCTTTGGCACGAAAAACAGATTGCCATCATCCATAAAAGAGTCAAAAATTATAGCTTAAGACCAAACGGCGATTACCGCGCGCTAACGAAAGTGTATAAAGATCAATGACGACTCAAGAGATGCCCAAAGTTCTATGTGTTGATGACGAACCCAGCATTCTGGATTCGTTACAAAGAACACTGAGACGTCGATTTGAAGTGATCATCGCATTGAATGCTCATCATGCTAAAGAAATTATAAAGGATAACTCTGATCTATCGGTCATAATCAGTGACCATCGTCTTGGGGCCGATTTAGGTGTTGAGCTGCTCTCCCATGCACAAAAGGTTTTGCCTTCGGCGAGTCGGGTTTTGCTTTCTGGACAAATGGATCTTAAAAGTATCGAAGAAGCTATTAATTCTGCAAAAATCCATAAATTTATTTTAAAACCTTGGGAGAACGATGAACTTTTGCTCCATGTGATTGAAGCCTATAAAATCCATAAAGAGATTCTTGAAAAAGAACGACTGCAAAGGCTATCCATCACTGACCCAATAACTCAATTGACCAACCACAGGTTCTTTCAAGAAAAAATTCGTATCGAGTGGGATAAATCTAAAAAGAAAGATCTTCCATTGTCATTAATCATGATTGATGTGGATCACTTTAAAAAATTCAATGATCGATTTGGCCATCCCGAAGGGGATAAGTTTTTAGCTGCCATTGCTGCCACACTTAAAATGGCGACACCACCAGAGGGAAGTCTGTCTCGTTATGGCGGAGAAGAGTTTTCTTTGATCCTGCCAGAGATGACCTCTGCCAAAGCCTTGGAGGTGGCTGAAAAGCTAAGAAACGAAATTCTACAAACAAACTTTAATAACTACCCCCTCAGCATAAGTCTAGGTGTGGCCACCTCGCCCCAGCACGCCTCTAGTGTGGACGAGCTCATTCTGAGTGCGGATCAATCTCTGTATCAAGCTAAACGACGAGGTCGTAACCAGACAGTTGTGGGATTATCATTTACACCTTAAAATAAAACAATGAGTCGTAAAGATTGGTTTTGGGTTTCTCTTTCAATGTTCGCTGTCATTATTTCTGATCAGGTCAGTAAATATATTATTTTACAAATGAGACCACGGGTGAACTGGGAGTTCTTTCACATCAGTCTTCATTTTAACAAAGGGGCGATGCTGGGTCTTTTTTCTGACCTTCCCCCTGTTTTAAGAATTGTTTCGTTATCAACGGGTGGAGCTTTTTTACTTTTTTCTTTTGTTATATTTCAATATCTCTTACCCACAAGATCTATTCGTTTGCGCATGGGTATGTCGATACTTATTGGCGGAATTCTTGGAAATGTGATTGATCGAATTCTTTACGGCCAAGTGGTGGATTTTTTAATTGTGGGCACAAAAAATTTAAGCACTGGCGTATTTAATGTCGCCGACTTTTTGCAATGGGGTGGCTATTTTTTAATGGGCCATGCCTTGATCACCGATACAGAAAACCTTTGGCCCAAAGAAAACTTACGTAAAATTGCCTGGATCCATCCCCACTTTCAATTGCGCTATTGTTATATTTTGGTGACCTGTGGCCTTGGTTTCTCTCTGATTGCTGGTGTTTTTTCTTACACATTTTTACGTTTTGTGGTGATTGATCTTATGGGTAACAACCCAAAACTTCTTGATCAGTTTTTGACACCTTTTTTAATGACTTTCTCTATTGTTAGTTTAGCCTTTGCCGCCTTTTTATTTATGGT
>CAYMBT010000218.1:0-4766 GCA_964388755.1 uncultured Pseudobdellovibrionaceae bacterium
ACTTTCTTTCATTGATTCTTCCCATAGCATTAGTCGCTGCTTCTGGATGGTATTTTAGGTATGAATCTGATTTTTTTTTAGTCAAAGAAGTACCGGTAGAAATTGAGTATGATCAAGTCAATCAGCCGATGGTTAAAACCATCTCGTCTCTTATTAAAGAGAAACAAAAAGAGATCATGGGGCAGAACATCTGGTCTTTAGGCTTGAAACGTCTGAGTCGAGATTTTTTAGAGAACGACCGAATTCAAGATGTTGAAATCAGAAGACATTTTCCAAACAAATTAGCCCTTGTGGTGAAATTGCACAGGGTTTCTTTGGTTTATGCTGATAAAAAAAATAATTTATTTCCGATCACAGAAAAGGCATTTATCACTTCAAAGATTTCTGCGACCGCTGCTCCTCTGGCTCCACTGATTAGAAACGCTCAAGTGGTTGATGATCAAAAACGTCTTAAAAAAGTGATCGATCTTTTTTTAGAAGTGCCAAAAATAAATTCTCTTCGTCTTGAAAACATTGCTAGCATTGACTTCCATGATGTCACTGGATTGTCGCTGAATCTTGCTTCGGGTGACGAGACTATTTATTTTGGTCACGAACACATCGCCACTAAAGGTCTGCAAGTTGTTAGGGTGATGGAGTACCTTAAAAGTCAAAAGCAAAAAGCTCGCGTCATTGATGCCAGCTTCTCAAAAAAAGTTCTTGTCAGACTGCGTAAGCGTTCATAAGCTTTTAATATAGGACCAATTGACAGTCTGGTTCGTTGTTTTTTCATCAGTACAAGGGATTGTTTAATGAGAGACAGTAAAAACCAAATTATTGCGGCCCTTGATGTGGGCTCAACCAAAGTCGTAGTAGCGATTGCTCGTTTCGGCCAAGGCCAAACTGAAATCATCGGTGTCGGTAAATCCGAAAACACTGGTATCAGACAAGGTCAAATCGTAAACATGTCTGAAACTCAGCAGGCCATTACTGATGCTAGAGAAGAAGCCGAGCTCATGGCTGGTGTAAAACTCAGCCATGTTTACCTTTCAGTGGGCGGGCAAAGTGCAAAGATTATGTCTTCTCACGGAATGGTTTCCCTTCGACCCACAGAAATCGATTCAAGCGACATCCAAAGAGTTATTGATATGGCCAAAGCCATTCATATCCCCGAAGAGAGTCGCATCCTTCATGCTTTGCCAAAATCATTCACCGTCGATGGTCAATCAGGTATAGATACACCGATTGGTATGAAAGGCACTCGCCTTGAAGTTGATACTCAACTGATCACCGTTTCTGAAAAGAGTTTGAACCATCTTTTAGCTTGTGTTCAAAAGTCAGGCCTCAAAGTAAAACAAGTTGTCCTTGACCAATATGCTTCAACCCTTGCCAATGTTGATAAAGATGAAAAAGAAATCGGTGTCGCTGTGGTTGAAATGGGTGGCGGCACTTGCGAGATCGTTGTTTATAAAAATTCAATTCTCACCCATGTTGCAGCCATCCCTGTGGGTGGTCTTAACTTCACCCAAGATGTGGCGGTTGGTTTAAAAACCCCCATCAATAGTGCCGAAGTTCTTAAGAAAAAATATGGCACAGCCCTTGTTGATATGGTGGGTGAGGACGAGATGATCGAAGTCATGTCTCTTGGTGATAAAAAATCTCGCCAAGTCCCGCGTCTTGAACTTTGTCGAATTCTTGAAGCTCGGGCCGAAGAGACACTTTCTCTTATATTTAATCAACTCAGTGAGTGGGATGTTCTTAAAGATCTGGGTGCTGGTATCGTTCTCACCGGCGGTGGAAGTTTGCTACAAGGGCTTGTTGAGCTTTCTGAATTTACATTTAATGTTCCTGTCCGAAAAGGAATCCCTAAAAATGTGGTCGGTTTAAGAGAGGCTTATAATAGCCCACTTTTTTCAACCGCTATTGGGACCCTTCTTTTTGGTGCCGAACAGCAGTTTGTCGGGGTGACCCGTGTGCAAACACAAAAACAAAAAACTGAAAGTCCCAGTGAAAATAAAACTTGGGAACAAATAAAGAATTTTATGAATAAGGCCTTATCCATATAATTGGGGGAACTATGTTTGAATTAGAAGAAAAAACTGATATTGGTGCAAATATCAAAGTCGTTGGTATTGGCGGCGGTGGTAACAACGCAGTCACAACAATGATCGAAGGTGGACTCACAGGTGTTGAGTTCATTGTTGCCAATACAGATCGACAAGCTCTTGAACCCCATAAAGCCACAAAAAAAATTCAAGTTGGTCGTGAGCTTACAAAAGGTCTAGGTGCTGGAGCCAACCCAGAAATTGGAAAGCGTGCTGCCATCGAATCCTATAACGAAATCGTCGAAGCCCTTGAAGGTGCGGACATGGTTTTTGTCACTGCCGGAATGGGTGGTGGTACTGGTACTGGTGGGGCCCCCATCGTTGCCAAGATTGCAAAAGAACTGGGTGCGCTCACCATTGGTGTTGTTACAAAGCCTTTTTCTTTTGAAGGTAAAAAAAGAATGCGCCATGCTCATGCGGGTATTCAAGAGCTGCAAGAAAACGTTGATACACTGATCGTTATTCCTAACCAAAAACTTTTAACGATATCCAGCGAGAAAACTCCACTTTTAGAAACCTTTAAAAAAGCTGACGAAGTTTTGCTTCAGGCCGTTAAAGGGATTTCGGATCTAATTAATATTCGTGGACTGATTAACTTAGATTTTGCTGATATTCGCACTGTCATGTCGGCTCAAGGTATGGCCATTATGGGTACAGCGACTGCTGAAGGTGAAAATCGTGCCATCGAAGCTGCGACTTCATCGATCTCATCACCACTTCTTGAGAACATTTCTATCGAAGGCGCCACAGGAATTATTATTAACGTAACGGGTGGTCCTGGATTAAGCCTTTACGAGGTGAATGAAGCTTCAACTCTCATTACGGAAGCCGCTCACGAAGATGCAGAGATTATTTTTGGTGCTGTTATTGACGAGAGCATGGGTGATGCCGTTCGAGTCACAGTTATTGCGACAGGCTTTAGCGAAAGTATCATGTCTAATCCTAGCTTAAGACCACAAACTCACGAGCAAATGCAAATCATGCAACAGCAGATGCAAGCCGCTCGTCAGGCTATGAGCCGCGATAATTCTCAATATTATTATCAACAAGGGATGCCTCAACCGAGCCCCCATTATCAGCAGCCTCAGTGGCCGCAGCCACAAAACACAATGCCCCAATACCCAGAGCAAAATCGTTATCAGGATTTACCACCTATTCCGCAAGCTCCGCCTGTTATGGATTCTGCACCCAGTTTTGAACGTCAATATCAAGTGCCACCTCAGCAGCCCCATTATGCTCAAGCGGCGCCGCCACCACCTCCTGTTCAGCAGCAACAACCGATGCAAGCAAGAACGGTCGATGTTGAACCAGCAAGAGAAACTTTTGTTGAAAGAGAAGCTGTTTCTGCTCCGATTCAACAAAGACAAGAGCAAACTATTGAGCAAGTAGTCGCAGCACAACCTCGCCCCGAGCTTCCTTCTTTTCCGGTTGAAGAAAATTATTCTCAACCTCAGCAAGAAGAAAAAAAGGCTTTGCCGCGAGATATTTTAATGGCTAAGGCGCGGGCTTATAAAGAGCAATCCGCTCAGCAAGCCAGACAGTCCACTCCGATGCAGCTTTCTATGGAGGTCGAAGAGACCAATTCTGAGAGTCAAGTGGACTCACCTCTTGATCAAAATGATCTTGAGGTGCCCACTTACTTGCGTCGCCAACAAAACAAACATGACCAACTTGATGGATGATCAAAGCTTACTTTCTCTCTGACCTTCATCTTAAGAACATTCAAGAAAGCAGTAGCGAGAAGCTACTGTTTTTTTTACATTCTATCGAAAGCGGAAAAATCCAGGCCACCCATCTTTTTTTAGTGGGTGATATCTTTGATCTTTGGATCGAGCGCCATAGCTATTTTGTTGATAAATTTCAAAGAATTGTGAATGCTATAAGTACAGTGGTTCGAAAAGGAGTAGAGGTTCACTACTTCGAGGGGAATCACGATTTATATTTGAGTTCTTTTTGGCAACAGGACGTTGGGGTTAAGGTCCATGATGGACCTGAGTTTTTTAATCTCGGTCCTTACCGTCTTAGGGTTGAACACGGCGACTTTATGAACCCGCAAGATAAGGGTTATCTTTTCCTGAGAAAATTTCTTCGCACACGTCCTGTGGGGTTTATTGCAAAAACCCTTCCTGGTTTAGCGGTGCAAAAAATTGGCGACTGGGCCAGTCAAACCAGCGGTCATTACACCCGAGATACTTCAGAAGAAAAGATCAATCATGTTAAAGATTTTATGCATACTTATGCTCAAGAGGTGATTAAAGATCGTTTTTTTGACTATCTCATCACTGGCCACACCCATGTGCGGGATGAGTTTCGCTTTGCCCATGACGGAGAAGAGGTGATCTCAATCAATCTAGGCAGTTGGCTTAATGATTCTCCCCAAGTTTTAAAAATTGACGAACAAGGTCATCATTTTATTTCCCTATAATGACAGAATCTTACATTCTGTGAAATGAAATATAAGGCCTTCCCACAAAAAACTTCGTCAGATTATGGAATTTTTAATCTTAATAAAATCAAAAATGTCTGTGTTTAAAGCAGTTAGGGCTCATACATAAGCGTTCCCTATACAAGACATGATTATTTTTCATTGTATTGTCTGAGTACTTTTTTATATAAGTCCACTCAGATCTCTCAGCAGATCTAAAAATAATCCCGGGGGGGACCATGACTTTAAGTCGTCTA